>NZ_KB891584.1 GCF_000373485.1 Dasania marina DSM 21967 | reverse complement strand
GCCGCCAAAATTGTCGAATGGGATGAGTTAAGTGAGGCGTTAAATCAAGCGCTGGCCACCGACAGTGACGATGCCCATGAGGCGCAGATTGCCGCCCAGGGATTGGCCAAAGCGGCGACGCTATTGGCGGGGCAATACAGTTGGGTGATTACTAATGTGCCTTATTTGGCGCGAGGTAAACAGGATGCGGTATTACAGAAATACTGCGAGAAATACTACCCGGCAGGTAAGAATGATTTAGCGACAGTTTTTCTTGATCGTTGTTTGGAACTCTGCACTCAGGGCGGTAACGTCAGTGTGGTACTACCGCAAAACTGGTTGTTTTTAACCAGCTATAAAAAAATCCGTGAAAAGTTACTGACCCACGATACCTGGGAGATGCTTGCCCGTTTAGGCCCTGGTGCCTTCGATACGATTAGTGGTGAGGTAGTTAAAGCCATTTTAGTTAGTATCAGCCGTGGCCAGCGGAATAAATCCGTCTTAGGTCAACCCAATCAGCATCAGCTGCGCGGTCTCGATGTGTCTGAAGCCAAATCTGCACAACTAAAATCAGAGGAACTGGTATCCGCTGAAGTTCATTCAGTTGATCAGCTGAAACAGCTAGATAATCCGGATGCAAAGGTTATTCTAAAAAAATTAGATAAACAAGATGGGAATCTACTGGACGTTCACCTTGTTGCACCCCAAGGGATTATTACTGGTGACGCTGATCAATGGAGAAAATCCTACTGGGAGGTTATGCCATCATGTCCCGGTTGGATTGGTTTTCAATCAGCACCAACTAAAACAAGTCATTTTGTTGGCAAGTCGTATGCGGTTGATTGGCGAACTAAAGGGGCCGCGATGGTGCGACCTCGGCCAGATTGTTTCGCGTTTAATAGGAAAGGCGTGATAGTTGGGCAGATGAGAAATCTACCTGGGTCACTTTATTATGGTGATAAGTTTGATGGGAATGTTGCACCACTTATTCCTACAGATTCGAAAGAGCTACCGGCAGTATGGGCATTTATATCCTCAGCTGAATTCAGGGCTACTGTTCGAGAGTTAGATCAGAAGCTTAACGTTACAAATGGTAGCTTTCTCCAAGTGTCATTTGACATTAATTACTGGTCGGGTGTTGCTCAAGACAAATACCCCAATGGCCTGCCTCAACCCTACACCAACGACCCCACCCAATGGATCTTCCATGGCCACCCCTGTGGTTCGGTGATCTGGCACCTGCAGGATAAAGCCACGGCTGTTGGCGAATTACGCAAAGACGACACCGTTCTGCAGGTCGCTCTGGCGCGCCTGCTCGGTTACCGATGGCCGGCAGAACTTGACAGCGATATGGATCTGGCCCCCGAGCAGCGCCAATGGGTAGACGCTTGCGAGCCACTACTAGCATTAATGGACGACGACGGCATTGCCTGTTTACCTGCCGTGCGTGGCGAACCGGCCGCCGCCGATCGCTTGGTGCACATGTTAGAAGCCGCCTATGGCGAGGCCTGGAATATTAATGTGCAGGCAGAGCTGCTGGCCGCCGTGGGAGCCAACAGCCTGGACGCTTGGTTGCGCGATAAGTTCTTCGTTCAGCACTGCAAGCTGTTCCAAAATCGCCCGTTTATTTGGCAGATTTGGGATGGCCTTAA
>NZ_KB891583.1 GCF_000373485.1 Dasania marina DSM 21967 | reverse complement strand
GGCGTTGAGGCTGTAGAAAAACTTAATATTCTCGGTGTTTTTTGATAAAATACGGCATCTACACGGAGAGTCTACATGCCAAATTTCAAATCCTACGATTACAACCAAACAGCCATGGTTGTTATTAACTTCGAAGAGCAGCTTCAGCCCAATACCTTCGAATATACACTTCATCATCTCATCAGCAACCGCCTTGATTTATCTGCCTTCAACGACAAATATAAAAACGATAAAGGCGGCCGATCAGCCTACGACCCAGCGGTACTGTTAAAAATAATCTTATTTGCTTATTCCAAAGGTATTACCTCTAGCCGTGAGATTATGTGGAGTTGCGAGACTAATATTATTTTTAAGGCTTTGTCCTGCGACAGCGTTCCGCATTACACCACCATTGCCAGTTTTGTAAGTAGCTATCCCGATGCGATTGAAGCTGTTTTCGAGCAAGTTCTATTGGTTTGTTATCAAGAGGGCTTATTAGGTAATGAATTGTTTGCCATTGATGGCTGCAAGATGCCCTCTAATGCCGCCAAGGAATGGTCTGGCACCTTTAAAGAGTTAAAACAAAAGAAACACAAAATAGGCAAGCAACTTAAGCACTGCATTAAAGAGCATAAAAAGTGCGACCGTCGTCGCAGCGATGAAAAGGAACGCGCTAAGCGTCTAGCGCAAAGTATCGAGACGCTTGATAAAGCCCATAAAAAGATTGATGAATTCCTAAAGACGGAAAGCCCACGGAAGGGCCAGGGCAAACAACAAAAGGAAGTGAAGAGTAATATTACTGACAATGAATCCTGCAAGGTGAAAACCAACAAGGGGGTTATCCAGGGCTACAACGGCGTGGCGGCGGTTGATAAGAAGCACCAGATCATTATTGACGCCCAAGCCTTTGGTGAAGGCCAGGAATATCACACCTTAAAACCCGTACTGGAAAGCATTAAAGATCGCTATGAACGATTGGATATTAGTGACGACATCTATAAAGACGATGTGATTGTTACCGCCGACACGGGATTTTCAAACGAAGATAATAACCAGTACTTAATCGACGAGGCGATAAACGGCTATATCCCTGATAATCAGTTCCGTTCGCGGGACCCTCGCTACAAAGGTCAAAAAGATAAATACGGCAAGCGCCATCAAGATACAAAAATAGGTATAAAGGAGGTTATCCCTAGTAGTGAATTCACTTTCAACCTTAAAAAGAAAAGCTGTGTGTGCCCGGCAGGGAATGCAATGTGGTTACGTGACGAAAAGAAAATGAGTGAGGGCAAACTGAAACTTTCATTCGAGGGCAACCTCACCGATTGCAGGCACTGCGATATAAAAGAGCAGTGTATGCGCAACCCCGCCTCGGCTGACCATCGCAAAGGCAACGGCCGACAAGTATCCAAAACCTTTACCGTTAAACCCACCGCGACCGACTGGATGAAAAAACGGGTTGATAGCCCGTACGGCAAACAGGTGTATGGCCATCGCATGTCAGTAGTTGAGCCGGTGTTTGGCAATATCGGCACCAATAAAGGACTCAACCGCTTCTCGTTGCGCAGCAAAGCCAAGGTGCAGGGCCAATGGCGTTTATTCTGCATGGTACACAATATCGAAAAGGTGATGCGTTACGGTGAAATGGAAAAAGAAAGAGCCCAAAAGGTGGCCTAAAGGGCAACTAATACGCGCTGACTGCGCATAATATGGCATTATGTCAAATAGATGTGGGTGGTTTCTACACAGTCTAGAATCATCCCATAAAACCAATAGAAGAGAGCTATGGACAGACGATTTTTCCCGAAACGTTTTTCTACAAGCTCGTTA
>NZ_KB891582.1 GCF_000373485.1 Dasania marina DSM 21967 | reverse complement strand
GAAAAGCCTCCGTGTATCGTTTATTGGGTTTGTATTGCATAAACACCTCTCAATTACTTCATTTGAAAGGTGTCCGTTTTTTTGGGGTCACATCAATCGCTAGGCAAGGCGAAACAAATTCCAAGTATTAAATAATTAATAAAACCATAGATACCGGCCCACCTCAGGGCACTCTCTCTTGCTGCGCAATTCACCTTGTCTGCCGGCATGACGAATACAAAAACGGCCCCTAATCAGGGCCGTTCTATATCCAAAAAAAATCAAACTATCAAACCATCAAACTACCCCCGCTTGCGATAACAACACCACAAACCCAGCAACAACAAAGCAATCACCACTGCCCATAACCATTTTAAAATATGGCAGGGTATGCAATCCTCTTCGCGCTCTGGCGGTGTGGGTGGCACTAAACTCACATAGCGAGTTGCTTCCCTAGGGGCAAGCTCACCACGATCGTTATAGCCTTGGCCTTGGTAAAACAACTTATAACTACCCGACTCCGCCGTTTGCATAAAATAACTAGTAAACGCCGCATCACCGGCTTCACTATCATCGTTCGTGCCGTCATCGTATAAACTCAGCGGGCCATATACCGTACCCGAAGGTGAGGTAATGGTGACGCGAGCTTGGGCATTGGGTGCTGGCCAACCCCTGTCGCTAAAACTAGCGTTCAGGTTGATTCTAGCGCCGGGTAGCATGCTAGAGGCCGTAGCACTAACGGCCATGCGGTAGTCGGATGATACCGCCGCCGCAAAACCTATAGGCACTATCCCTGCATTAGGGTTGTATACAGCGTCATTAGGCATTGGTGCATTATCGTGGGTTGCCGTACCGGGTACTTTTTTCGGCAAACCTTTAGCGGTTAAGCGCAACTGCCACAGGCCCACATAATCGCTGGCGTGAGCCAAGCTGGGGAAGACTACTCGCACTAGCCTATAGGTATCTCTAGCTAACTCATGCACGGCGACACCGCCTATAGACACACCAGGGATAATGATTTGGCCGCTAGGGCTAATCAACTCCAAGGCATAGTAGGGTCGCAACGACGGCACATCTAACACTAGGAATGTGGCGCTTTTATCGGAGCTAGTAATCGCCGCTTGCTGCACCACTATAGGCGCGGTGTTATTAAGATTAACGGGGACGGTAGGGTCCACCACTAATTCCATACCGGTGGCGTTAGCAAATATTTTGAAGTAGAAAGCTTCTAAATCAAAAATACTGGTGCCACTTAAATCATCCACTACTTGATGATAGCCGTTAGTGATATTGGTAATGGCCTGCAATTTGCCGGGCTCTATGTCGTTGCCCAAACCTATGCTGTACATTTTAATAGCGGGGTCGTTGGTTCTAACGATTTCCACAGAGGGGATAATATTAGGCGTTACGTTTTCTTTACCATCCGTCATCACCACCATCACATGCTTGCGGCCGCTAGGCGACCCTATCAACATGGTGCCTGCGCGCTGTATAGCGCCACCTATGCCTGTACCGCCACCAGCACTGAGGCCGTTAATCGCATTATGCGCATCGGTAACCTGCGCACCCTGCAAAGTATTTAGCGCTAACAACTGACTATTGGTTTCGTTGTATTGCACCAACCCCAACTTGTCTGCATCGGCAGCCGGTAAACCGTCTGAACGCTGGGCAATTAAATCGGTAAACAAATTAGCCGCGCGCTTCATGGCCGAGAGCTTGCTGCCTGCGGTGCCGGCAGCATCACTCATACTGCCACTGCGATCTAACACCGGCACGGCATCAATAGGTATGGGCGGTATGCCCTCGCCCATTAGCGTGACTATATCTTCGAGGTTGGTGGGGTCGTTGCCCGTTACCCGCATTTGCATGTTGTAGTTGCCGGTAACTAAAGGCTCAAACACCTGCTTAAACACGATTTGATTACCGGGAGTGACCACGGCAGCCCCTACTTCGCGGGTGGGCCACTGTGGCGCATCAGCGTCTAAAGGTAAGATGTCGGCCACGGTTACGTTGAGGTTGGCATCACCGGCATTGCGCACAATAATGGCCTTGGTAAAGGCAAAACCTAACTCAACTTGGTGATAATCCAATACCGTAGCATCCAGCAACATGCGCGGCTCGGGATGATGCGCCACTGCCGTAAAAGGGCAGAGCTTAACGGGCTCGTCGGGGTCGTTGGAGTCTATACGCAGCTGGCCACTATAAGTCGCCTCAGCACCGGCATTAGGCGCAGTAAAAGTCATTGCCACACTGCGTGAGCCGCTATTTAAAGGCGCCAAACTAGGCGCACCGTTAAGTGCAAAAGGGGCCAGCGCTGACAAGTTAACCAACTGCACATTGCTAATCACCAAGGGAGCGGTGCCAGTATTGGCATAGCTACGGCTAATGTTAATAGTTTCCGAGGTGGTCCAATCGGCCGTACCTAAATTGGGATTGCCCGAGCAACTAATATTGGGCACCGGTAACTCTACCGTGCAATTCACTGTTGCCGTGGGTGAGGCTACAGGCAAAGAAGGGTTAGTGCCGGTTACCGTAATAGTAGAGCCAAATATGCCCGCAGCAGGCCCTGCATTACAACGCACATTAAAACTGCTAGGCGCGGTGCCGCTGGGTGCCGGCCCTACTATAGAGAAATGCGCAGGGTCAGAAAAAGTTACCCCGGTAATGGTCACCGGTAAATCGCCGGTAGAGCTGATGCTAAAAGCTTTATTACTCGAACTACCACCCGCCAACACCGTACCAAAATTGTGACTGCCAGGGCTAAGGCTAATCGACGCCGTGCGGTTGTACTCTATGGTATAGCTGCCCACCCCCATACCAAAATAGGTGGTGCTGATTATATAGGTGCCGGCATTTAAAAAAACATCGCCGGTGTTTAGGCCATTGTTTAAGTTGGTGGACAGTGCAATTTGATTAAGCGGCTGCCCCGATTGATGCAGGTAAAAATCATTGCCCTCATTAGCTGCCGAGGGATTATAGTTAGCCGTCCAACGCACCGTTTGATTAGTGGCAATAGTAAAGGTATCGGTGCCACCGACTGAGTAAGTGTTATCGGGGTTTTTAGATTTGGTTGCCGTAATACTATCGGCAGCAAAAAGCGAACTGGAGCCTAGTAGCACCAGAGTGGCCATAAAGGTAAAACATAGTCCTCTATATAGTTTCCTACATAGCCCCCTATATAATCCCTTAAGCCGTTTTATTGTTATACCACGTTGAAAGTCCATGACCTTCTCCCTGTAAATACGTCATTGAAACCATTCTCGGTAGCCCTATGGCTATCGAGCCTATAGAACCTGACCTGCGCTGCATCAGTGAGCACAACATTACCCGGCACCACATCACACCGGACCAAACAACAACGAGCATTTAGCACAATAAATGAACAAGCGTCAATAACGGAAACCTTTAGCCGCGCCAGCCGGGTTTAGGCCATAGCACTACTAAAGTAACTTACTGGATGGGTTACAAGGTGAGTCAATAGCGGATGAAAGAGAACAATGAAACTAGCTAAGCCAGCTAGGGTTAACACGCCGTGATTAATTCAATACCTGCCCTAACACCTCAAAGGCAGCCCTAAGCGCGATAAACTGCTCATGGTCGCCACCGTGATCGGGGTGATGTTGCTTCGCCAAACGCCTATAACGTTGTTTAACCTCCGGCCAGCTGGCATCTGCGGGCAAATCCAACTGCTGAAACGCGGCCAGCTGTTTATCTTCTGCCCTATAGCGCTGCCAAAAACCCTTAAGCAATCGCTGCACATCTTGTTCGCCGGTGTCACTAAAATTAGCGAAATTGCCGTAGTACTCTGCCAACGCAGGCGACTCCAGCACATCAGCTAAGCTATTAGCCTTACTGTCTTGCAGCGAGGATAAATAAATACGCAATGGTGAGATGTGCAAATGCAAGCGCTCACTCAATAATTGCGCCTGCAGCTGATAAAGGGCATTCATAATTAAGAAGTGGCGTTGAAACAAAGCTAAATCGTTAGACCGGGCCGCCTCTTGGCCCGCTGGCAGTATCGCCTCAAACTCGCCCCGCTGTTGCAGCTGGCTGAGCAGCTCATGCTCGGTCATGGCAGCGCCCTGCTGTTTTAACAGCTGTAAAATAGGGATAGTGAGGGGGTTGTGCGCTATAGCCATTAATACCTGCCTGTTCTACTGCTAAATCAGCAAAAAAAAGATAACACAAAGCCATGCTAGCAATTGCTTTATTTAGCCTTTTGCTAAAAAATAGCGCCTTTCTACCACAGCACTAAAAACGCCACTACATTGGAACACAGATGCATATATGGGTCGATGCCGACGCCTGCCCCAAGGCCATCAAAGAAATACTGTATAAAGCAGCCAATCGCACCCAACTAGCGCTCACCCTAGTGGCCAACCATGCCCTGATCACCCCACCTTCACCCTATATTAATTGCGTACAGGTGGCCTCGGGCTTTGATGTAGCTGACGACCATATTGCGCAACAGGCTCAGCCCGGTGACATAGTGATTACCGCCGACATACCAC
Source organism: Dasania marina DSM 21967 (assembly GCF_000373485.1). Taxonomy (NCBI): domain Bacteria; kingdom Pseudomonadati; phylum Pseudomonadota; class Gammaproteobacteria; order Cellvibrionales; family Spongiibacteraceae; genus Dasania; species Dasania marina. The sequence goes on along the minus strand of NZ_KB891582.1, from coordinate 1,424 downwards.
TGGCAGCCGATATAGTCGCAAGAGGTGCCTATGGCATCAACCCGCGAGGCGAGGTGTACACTAAGCAAAATATTCAACAGCGGCTCACCATGCGCAATTTTATGGAAGAGATGCGCAGCACCGGCCAAGCTAGCGGTGGCCCGCCGCCACTGGACAATCGCGACAAACAAAGTTTTGCCAATAGCTTAGATAAGCTGCTGGCCAAAGCCAAACCTTAGGTACTCAAAATTTACTTATCTACATATCGAATAGTTACCGGAGTTAACACAGCATATGCTTAAAATTAACGAATACTTTGACGGCAAGGTTGCCTCTATCGCATTTCAAACCTCTAACCTGCCTGCAACCGTAGGTGTAATGGCTATAGGCAGCTATAAGTTTGGCACCACTCAAAAAGAAGTCATGACTGTTGTCAGTGGCGACCTAACCGTTAAGCTAGAGAGTGATGGCGAATGGGTGAATTACCAAGCAGGAGAGAGTTTTACCATTACTGCCAACTCATCATTTGACGTTAAAGTTATGATTGAAACCGCCTATTTTTGCACCTACGAATAAGTGTTGACACTAAATACCACCGTTACACTACGCGGCAAAATATTTCAGTTAAGAGCTAGTATGGTATGAATACTGCGATTCCCTTATGCCTCTGCGGCAGCAAGAAAAACTTCGCCGACTGCTGCCAGCCACTGTTAATAGGTGAGCAACAGGCGCAAACCGCTGAGCAATTAATGCGTTCGCGCTATAGCGCCTTTTGTAAGCATGATGTGGATTATCTTATTGCCACTCATCACCCTTCAAAACGTGAAGACGACGATAAAGAACAGCTTAGGAAAACTTTAGCCAGCTGCCGATGGCTGCGTTTACAAATAGTGCAAAGCCAACAAGGCCAGGCCAATGATGACAGCGGCACGGTAGAATTTATTGCCGAGTATCAAGAAAACAAACAACTGTTTCAGCTGTGCGAAAAATCGAGTTTTATTAAAGAAGATGGCCACTGGTATTACCTAGACGGCGCTGTTTCTAACAGCCACCAAGCCCAACCGGTAAAACTAGGCCGCAACGATCCATGCTGGTGTGGTAGTGGTAAAAAACATAAGAAGTGTCATGGGTGATGTAAGCTGTAAGCTGTAAAACAGCTGCCCCTGTGATGTGACCCCAAAAAAACGGACACCTTTCAAATGAAGTAATTGAGAGGTGTTTATGCAATACAAACCCAATAAACGATACACGGAGGCTTTTCGGCTCGAAGCCGTCCGGCGTTCTATTGAAACCCCTGGTACGCTGGCTCAGCTTGCGGTTGATCTAGACATTAACATCGGTCTACTGCATCGTTGGCGTAGAATTTATCTATCTGACAATAACATGCTGGTAGCCTCCTTGAAGAAAACACGCCCCCCTGAAAAAAGTTATAAGGCCCTTGAGGC
>NZ_KB891581.1 GCF_000373485.1 Dasania marina DSM 21967 | reverse complement strand
TACTGAAATCTGGCATCGTTGTTCATAAGTCAGTTGTTGGTAGGTTCTCGTCATCACTTCATCTCTTGCCGGAGAAAAAGGGTAGGAGCTTACCTTCAGCTGGCCCTTTCTTCTACCTAGTTAGATGATGCACTTCAGATTTGAATCCACGTAATCTTAAAAATTGAATTATTTAGAATAAAGCGGGAAAAGTCGTGACGATTGTTTTTTATACAGACCCTAGTCGTCGCCTGCCTATATTTCCCGTCCTCAACCTGCGCATTAAACCGCTCATTGCCTAAAGGGAAATTCTTCTTTAGCCCTTCACGTAGCTGATGCACGTCCTGATCAGACAGCGTCACAATAAATAACGCTCGATAATGAAAGTACTTATCCGCTTTTGCATTACCCAATGCAGTAAAGCACGCATGCTCACTCACAAGCTCATCAACTTCACCCCAAGCATTTGATTTATAGCTAGAGCAAGGGTATTGCTCTGGTGACTGAACCCTATTGGCTGTCACTGGGTTTAATTCTATATAGCGGTAGCAGAGTAACAAATAGTGCTCAGCATCCACTGAGCTACTCTTGTGCATGCCCTCCCACAGCGTGGCACTGCGTCTGTAAGTCTTATTGATATATTGCGAATATTCCGCCCAATATATTGAATGGTTCTAGAAATGCTATCGGCATAGCAAAAGGTAATGGGCAAATGCACATGATTAGTCATCAAACAATAAACGTATAAATGACCTTCGTAGCGCTTTAGTCCTTCCGCTAGCAATACTTTGTAATACTGATAATCAGCATCACTAAAAAAACAAACATCTCTGTTATTGCCACGCTGAACAATATGGGCGGGAATACCTGGAATATACATCCGTGTTTTTCTTGGCATCACAAATTCCTTTTGCAATTGTTATTGGGTTTTAAGAGCTATAGAATGATGGGGGTGTGTGAAAAATAATCGTTACGACCCCCTTTAATCTTTAATCCCTTGCTCATTTCATTGCCGCCGCAAACTGTTGAAGTAAGGCTTCATCAGAAGGCCTGATATTTGTTTTTGGATTTACTGCCCACTGACCAGCCCTAACCATAAGATTTATTTCCTCCGATGTAGCCATAGTAGAAAAGTGTATTAGCGAGCCTATAATATTTTTGTTTTTCTGTCCGTAAACCTTTTGCCAATCATTTGAACACTGATTCACGATTTTATCAGTAATATCATCGAGTTCACTAATTAGATCATTGTCGTTGTTTTTGACCAACAATTTGTCGCCTGCATGCAGGGTTTTCGAAAAATCTAGTGCTACAATTCCTCTGGCCTGAGCAGATACATCGCGCTTAATGGAAGATTCCAGTTGATTGCACGCCTTCCTAACATTCGACTCCAATTTATCTAATGATGTAAGCCTTTTACATTCAATATATATATTGTGCTTATCAATTTTTATTCCAGTGTCTGAGGTGGAATTAAAAATAGTCTCTACGCCATTATTCGGTCTATGAGAGCGTGCAGCAACTAATGCCTCAAAGATGAAATTTCGTGCTGTTGATGACTTCTCTGATTCTTCAACAGAATTAATTGGGCCATTTATTCCTTTTTGGAGCTTTTGCGCGATTGGGCCTAGTTCAACTGTAGAAACATTATGTAGTGCCCTATAAATATCAATAAAATCCATTATTTCAAACATCGAACTCACGAAATCAGGGAATATATCTTTAGCTTCTTGCTCTGACGCACTCTGATAGCCGGTACTCCAGCGACTAATAATATTTTCATAGTGCTTCGTTCTCCCTGATGAAAAACTTACCCCTAGATTCTGAATCCACGCCAGAGCCTGAAGGTATTCTTCATTAATATTACTATATGAATCAGTCTCGATAGTCATATGAAATTTAAGAGCCTAGCGCCTTTAGCAACGGAAAATTACGGAGCCGAAGGCGCAGTAAGTTTACCGATTGCCTAAATTTGTTACACGTTTACTCCAAGAATACATCGGAGTTAATGTTTATATAATGGATTAGGTACGACTCACCTTCCGTAGCCAGGGTAATTGTGAATTGGGCATCACCCGCCTCGAAATGACCTAACATTGAGAAATTAACAATATCGTATGCGCCTTCACGGACAGTCGCACCAGCTTTTGCCCCGAGAAACTGAGGCTCTTCAAATGATTTTAATGCTCCCAACTTTGAAAACAGCCTATATACTTTTTGACCCCTCTCGGTCTCAAACTCTTTCAGTGACTCAGGGGTAAGTAATGCTCTTAGTTGTTCAAAGTCCCAGCTTACTACTGCGGGCATATTTGTCTCTAAATATGGTTGAGCCACTTCTGTGTATTTAGAGGAATTAACCGCATACCAAGTGCCAATACATATAAATATAACTATTAGAACAAGAAAAAATGATCCGATTATCTTGAGAAACTTCTTAAACATGTAATTCCTTTTACGTGTAACAGCTTATTAAATGGAACTGATCCATTTATATCCATTCCTTGGTTTTAAATTATTTACCTGCCAGTATCCACGACTCTCTTTTAATATCAATGAGATAGAAGCGGTAATATTCACACTTTTGTAAAAAAGTGGATTCAATCCTTTGTTTTTGCCTATACCGTTAATAAACCATGGCCCGCTAGCTGTAGCCTTATAAAAAAAGGGCCAAGAATATTGGCCCTTTTTTACGTTTAGCGTTCTTCGCTATCGGCGGTGGCGGTTTCTTCCGCATCACTAGCTTGTGCCGCCAGCGCCAAGTCCCAGCCCCCCAACGTTTTCCAGCGGTTTACAATTAAGCAAAACAGCTCAGCGGTTTTTTCGGTGTCGTAAGCCGCAGAGTGGGCGGCGGTATTACAAAATTCCAGCCCTGCCGCTACACAGCTTTTGGCTAATACGGTTTGGCCAAAGGCCAGCCCCGAGAGGGTGGCGGTATCAAACACGGAGAAGGGGTGGAAGGGGTGGCGTTTAATTCCGCAGCGCTCGATAGCGGCCATCACAAAACCATGATCGAAGTGGGCGTTGTGGCCCACTAGCACGGCGCGGGTGCAGTCGTGGGATTTGACCTTGGCGCGTATCAGTTGCATCAGGTCGGGGAATACCATTTCTTCGGGCTCGGCTGCGCGCTCGGGGTCGTGGGGGTCTATGCCGGTAAACTCTAGAGCGGATTTCTCTAAGTTGGCGCCTTCAAAAGGGTCTACGTTAAAATCGTAGGTTTCATCGATGCAGAGTTCGCCGGCCTCGTTCATGGTGAGGGTGGTGGCGGCTATTTCTAGCAGGGCATCGGTGCGGCAGTTAAAGCCGCCGGTTTCGACATCGATAACAACGGGCAAGAAGCCGCGAAAGCGTTCTGCCAGTGGGTGTTTTTTGTTGTCTTCCACAAAATTTCCTAGGGTTGTTGGGCGCGTTTATTGAGTAACTTGTTAGGCGAGTTTGGGTTCAACTTGCCAGTGCAGGGTTTCGCCCGCACGTAGGGGGATGAGCGGCTGGCCGCCTAAATTGAACTGGGCGGGCACCTGCCAGGGCGTTTTGTTTAGCGTGATGGTATCGCTATTACGCGCCAGGCCATAAAAGTCGGGGCCAAAGTGGCTGGCGAAGGCTTCTAGCTTAGCTAGCGCCCCGGCTTGCTCAAAGGCCTCGGCATAAAGCTCTATTGCCGCGTAGGCAGTGTAGCATCCGGCGCAGCCACAGTTGCTTTCTTTATTGCCTAGGATGTGTGGGGCGGAGTCGGTGCCTAGAAAAAAGCGCGGGTTGCCGCTGGTGGCAGCTGCGATTAGCGCTTGCTGATGACTATTGCGCTTTAATATAGGCAGGCAGTAATAGTGGGGGCGTATGCCGCCTGCCAGCATGTGGTTGCGGTTATACAGTAGGTGGTGGGCGGTAATGGTGGCGGCGACATTGCCCTGGCTATTGCTAACAAATTCTACTGCGTCTTGGGTGGTGATGTGCTCTAACACGACCTTCAGTTGCGGGAAGTCGTCAACTAAGGGCTTGAGTATGCTGTCTATAAAGGCTTGTTCGCGGTCGAATATGTCTATGTGTTGGTCGGTGACTTCGCCGTGCACCAGTAGCAATACGCCTTGCTCTTGCATGGCTTGCAGTACCGGGTAGAGCTTTTTGATGTCGGTAACGCCGGAGTCGGAGTTGGTGGTGGCGCCCGCAGGGTAGAGCTTGCAGGCCACAATGCCGGCTAGTTTAGCGGCGCGTATATCGTCGGCGCTGGTGTTGTCGGTGAGGTATAGCACCATCAGCGGCTCAAACTGCCTGGGGCTATCGGCTTGGGCGGCATTAATACGGGCTTTGTAGTCGTCGGCTTGCTGGGCGTTCATTACCGGCGGTACTAGGTTGGGCATAATAATGGCGCGGCCAAAGTAGCGCGCCATGGCGGGGGCAGTGTCGGCTAGGGCATCGCCGTCGCGCAGGTGTACGTGCCAGTCATCGGGGCGGGTTATTTCTAGGGTGGTCATGGTGTGGGCCTTATTGCATCAATGCGCGAATGCTACCGGAATAGCGGCCTTGATTAAAGAAATGGCTAAGTTGGAGGTAAAGAAAACCGTATTTTGGTCGATATTAACCTTAATGGTGGGCCTGGCGTGTAGATTCAGGCCTATAAATAGCTAAGCTTATCGGGGTGAGTGAGTTGGAGATAGACCGTGTTGCTTAAGAAATACCTTTCGACATTGTTACCAGTGGCTGCGTTACTGCTAGTGGCCAGCAGCGCGGGCTGGGCGGTGAAGTACGCTGCGCCCATGAGTAGTGCCGAGTGGAATTTGGAGTTATCGCCCTTTGAATGCCGTATGTGGCAGCCTATACCCGTGTACGGTGATGCGGTGTTTCAGTATAGAGCCGGTGAAAAGCAAAAGTTCTTTTTAGCCCCTAGCCGCAAAGCGATGAAAACCGGCAAGGCCTTATTGGTATCCAGCCCGCCCGTGTGGGATGGAACCCGCCCCAGCCAGAAACTGGGTTATGTGCCGGTTAATGACAGTAATCGGCCAGTACTCTTACAATCCATCCAAGCCAATCAGTTATTGACCGAGTTGGAAAAGGGTATGACCCCGATGTTTACGCGTCAGGCCTGGTATAGCGATACCGAACGGGTGCATATAGGCCTGTCGTCGATTAATTTCCGCAAATCCTACCAAGAATATAGGCAGTGTTTGGCTGGCCTCTTACCGGTTAATTTCGATCAAATCGCCAAATCGCGGCTGCGTTTTGACACGGCTCGCTGGGAGTTGACCTCCGATTCTATTAAGCGTCTAGATACTATTGTGCACTATGTTAGGGCCGACCCTTCGGTGACGGGGTTTTATGTGGATGGCCATACCGATGATATGGGTAGGCGCTTAGCGAATTTGGATTTGTCGAAAAAACGTGCCGAGGCGGTGACCCGGTATTTGGTGACCCAGGGCATAGACGAAAGCTTAATCACCACCCGTTATCATGGCGAGCGCTATCCCATGGCTAGAAATAAAAATGCTAAATCCCGTGAGCTGAACCGTCGTGTAACCATACGGCTAGAGCGCAGTGCACTGTAACCGCCTAGCGTAGCAGGCTGTAAAAGCCCCTTGCTAGGCATGGCCTTTAGCGTCAATCCCCAGTAGAATACGCCCTCGCAAAACTTGCCCCAATTTACTCTTAGCCATGCGCAGTGAACACTGTGTCTGGCCCAAAAGGCGTGGAGATTGACATGTCAGATATTAAAAAAGTGGTGCTGGCCTACTCAGGCGGCTTAGATACATCGGTAATTGTTAGGTGGCTACAAGAGACTTACAACTGCGAAGTGGTGACCTTTACTGCCGATATAGGTCAAGGTGAAGAAGTAGAGCCCGCCCGCGCTAAAGCCAAGGCCATGGGTGTTAAAGAAATTTATATAGACGACCTGCGCGAAGAATTTGCCCGCGATTTCGTATTCCCCATGTTTAGAGCCAATGCTATATACGAAGGTGAGTACCTGTTAGGTACTTCTATAGCGCGCCCGCTAATCGCCAAGCGCCTAATTGAAATCGCCAACGAAACCGGCGCTACCGCCATCTCTCACGGCGCTACCGGTAAAGGTAACGACCAAGTGCGTTTTGAGTTGGGGGCCTATGCCCTTAAGCCTGGCATACATATTATTGCGCCTTGGCGCGAATGGGATTTAAGCTCGCGCGAAAGCTTGATGGCCTATTGTAAAGATCACGATATTCCCGTTGATTACGCCAACGCGAAAAAGAAATCACCTTACTCTATGGATGCCAACCTGCTGCATATCTCTTACGAAGGCGGCAACTTGGAAGACCCATGGTGGGAAGCGGAAGACCCAGACATGTGGCGTTGGACTGTAGCGCCAGAGCAGGCGCCCGATAAGCCTACCTATTTAGAAATCAGTTATGAAAAAGGCGATATCACCGCTATTAACGGTGAGGCCATGAGCCCCGCCACGGTGATGGAATACTTAAACAAAGTGGGCGGCGAAAACGGCATAGGCCGTTTAGATATCGTTGAAAACCGCTACGTAGGTATGAAATCACGCGGCTGTTACGAAACACCTGCCGGCACCATTATGATGAAGGCCCATCGCGGCATAGAATCTATCACCCTAGATAGAGAAGCGGCCCACTTAAAAGATGAGTTAATGCCTCGCTACGCCAAGTTGCTTTATAACGGTTACTGGTGGAGCCCAGAGCGTAAAATGCTACAGGTTGCCATAGACGAATCGCAAAAAGTGGTTAACGGTGATGTGCGCGTTAAGTTGTACAAAGGTGCGGTTAGCGTAGTAGGCCGTCGCTCACCCGATAGCTTATTCGACGAAAAAATTGCCACCTTCGAAGACGATGCCGGTGCCTACGATCAAAAAGACGCCGAAGGCTTTATCAAGCTAAACGCATTGCGTTTACGTATAGCGGCCGATAAGGGTAGGGATATTTTGTGATAATCGCTTTGCGATTAGCGGCAAGCGCTAACTTGTAAGCTGCAAGTAAAAATAAAAAAAGCCAAGCGTTATGCTTGGCTTTTTTGTGGCTGATGAAATAATTTTTTGCAGCTTGCAGCTTGCAGCTTGCAGCTTGCAGCTGCGCGCTAGCGCTTAACAGGTTTCTTTTGTAATTTCCTCTGCAACGTACGCCTATGCATGTTTAAAGCTCTGGCGGTGGCGGAGACGTTGTTGTTATTTTCATGCAGTACTTTTTGTATGTGCTCCCATTCCAACCGGTCTATGGAATGGGGTTGTTCGGGTATGTCGGCTGGGTCTTCGCTGTCGCCAAAGGCTTTTAAAATATCCTCTAGGTTGGCGGGTTTGCATAGGTAGTTGAGGGCGCCCAGTTTTACCGCTTCTACGGCGGTGACTATGCTGGAGTAGCCGGTTAGCATGACGATAGCTATGTCGGCCTGAGCTGCAATAAGTTGTGGAATGAGTTGTAGGCCCGATTCTTTAGCTATTTTTAAATCGACTATGGCGCGCTGAAAATGCTGCTGTGCAATTGCCGCTAGCGCTTCAGCGCTGTTGTTAGCAATGCTAACGTCATAGCCGCGACGTTGAAAAGCGCGGCTCATCACCGCGGTAAATTGCGAGTCGTCATCGACTAATAAAATACTCAGCGCCTGCGGTATATTCACGAGAGCAACTCACTATTGGCAAGGGGGATAGTCAGCTCTGCAACGGTGCCGCCCTGGGGGTGATTATGCAATTCTATACTGCCGCCATAGCGTTGCACCGTAGCGTGGCTTAAAAATAAACCTAAGCCTAGGCCGCGGCCTTTGGTGCTAATAAACGGCTGGCCCATTTGCTCGGCAATGTCTGGGGATATGCCGGGGCCGTGGTCGCGTATGCTGACGGTGTAGTTGTTAGGGTTCCAGCTTAAAGTAATCTCAACGGTATCGCTGCTGGCATCCGCCGCATTGTTGAGCAGGTTTAATATGGCCTGCTCCAGTGTGGTATCTGCTTGAATAATGGGGGATGGCGCATCATTACAGTTATAACTGAGTTGCACATTGGGGCGTATCAGCTGCCAGTGATCCAGTAGCTGCGTTATATAGTCACTGAGTTTGACAGTTTCTTGTTGTTTGTGGCTGTGGCTTTCAGCGGTATTAACCAGATTTTTTAAAATAAGATTACAACGGCTTAGTTGTTGCTGTAATAGATTTAAATCTTGCTGTAGTGGTTTGTTGTTACTGTGCTCAGCTTTTATTTCGTCTAATAATACGGTCATGGTGGAGAGCGGTGTGCCCAGCTCATGGGCGGTACCTGCGGCTAAGGTGGCTACCGCCAATATTTGTTCATCTCTTAACGTGTCTTCGCGTTCTTTCGCCCACTGGTTTTCCCTTTGCCTTAAGGTGTTAGCCATTTTTACCACGAAGTAGGTAATCACCGCGGCGCTTAAACAGAAGTTAAACCACATGCCTAAAATGTGCTGGTTAAAACTGCTGCTACCGTGGCGGCTGTGGTCAATAACGCTAGTGGGTAGTGGCTCAAAATAAAATAACATTAGGCTGTAAGCTACGAGTGAGCAGCCGGCAATAATCCAAGTGTAGCGCCAAGGCAAGATAGCGGCGGAGATACTCAGTGGCACCAAAAAATACGACACAAAGGGGTTGCTTGCGCCGCCGCTAATATACAGCAGGCCAGCAATAATACTGACGTCAGCCAGCAGGTGTAAAAAATATTCACCATCGGTTACCGGCCAAGCCTGACGCAAGCGTAACACGGTGGCCCATGCTACCAACGCGTACAGCGAGGCAATAATACTGTGAGTGGTGTATAGGCTAATATCTTGCGCTTGTTGCAGCTGTAGATAGGCCAGCGCTGCCGCTATACCCGCTAACACGATAAGGCGAATAATATTCAGGCGCTGTAAATTAGCGGCAGAGGCGGTGAGCGAGAGTGATGGCTGCAGGTTAGGCATGAAGTGAGCTTTGCTATAGAGATGGCTACGCTAGTGGCCGGCAGTATATCGCAATATACTGCGCTAGGCTTGCGTCGTATTGTCGCAGCGGTGACTAAGCGGCGCTAGCGTATAGCTATCAATAGGCCGCTGCTAGAGGGCTCGCATAACGGCAACGTAGCGGTTGCTGTGTATCTCGTCTAGCACCGCGGTTAGCAATATATCAAACGCTAGGGTGCTCTTATCGGCGAGTTTTACCGTCAAGCTAAAGTGTGCAGGTTCGCTGCTGCCAATATTGCGTAGTGCCTCTAATGGCTTCTTGATGTCTAGTAGTTCTGAGATGTCACGCCCCAGCCAATCATCTACCGGCCAGCCCAAGCGGCTTTCAAAAGAGGGGTTGGCACCTAGCAGTACCGCTGTAGGGTCAACCACTAAAATAATATCAGGCACTGAGCTTAGTACGCCGCGCATTTCATGCTCGCTTCTTACTAAGCGGTCATGTTTACGCTTGTCTTCGGTAATGTCTCTGGCGGTACCCCACATACGCTGCATAAAGCCGCCTTCTTTTTTGGCGCGTACGGTGTTTTCTATATAAACCAAACTGCCATCGTGGCTGGTGTCTAGTGATATGGCGCGGTCCACACTAAAGTCGTTATCAATGAGCTCTAAAACAAAGGCCTCGTTCTCAGCGGAGTGAGGGAAGTAGAGGTTAACGGGCTGTTTATTAAAGTCGAGATTGTCTGGTAGGTTATAAAGGCTGGCCATGGCTATATTACACATAGACCAATAGCATTCATTTTGAAAAACTTGACGAACAATTTCATCGGCCGAGGTATTTAAATTAACCGGCTCTACAAACTCTATGCACCAGGTTGGCGTGGTGGAGGCCTTGGTCATTTCTAATAGTGTGGAATACTTCTCGTCTAGCTGTTGGTAGCGTTCTTCGCAGGCGCTAAGCCCGTCTTCTGTTGTGTTCTTCATGTTTAATCCTAAATGCACAGACAGTTTTATACTAACGTATTAGAATTTCATATGAAATCATCTGGTAAATTATTTGGTACTGTTTATGAGCTATTAATGTTTTTTACTAGTTATTTGTCAATGACCTAATTGGGGCAGGCGTTTTCAATTTCTAGGGTTAATTTCCAGCCATTTTCGGTCTTTGCTGCTAGGTAAGTAAACGGGGCCTGTGGGCAGTTAATGACAGAGCTACCATCTTGGCGATAAATGTCCCATACCGTAAAAATCATAGCGCTACTTTTATTGAGCATATCTACGCGTAGGCTTAATAGTTTTGCGCCACTCCAGCCATCTTTTTGCCAATTGTCAGCATAACTTTGTAGTGACGCTTTCATAGTTTCGGTGTTGTCAACCAAAGGTCCTTCCGTGCTTAGATAGTAATAAGGTGAGGCGTAATAGTGGCTGACTTTGCTAACATCTACTTTCGCGTTTTTCCAATGGTCGGCATAAGACTGATACCACTGTGTTACCTCCTGTTCAGTATTGATGTCGCTAAGGGCGTAGCTAAAATGGCCGCTAAGCAAGAGCACAAGGCCTGCAAATTTCATTAGAATTTTCATTTTTGTTTCCTTTTTAAGGGCGTTTATTTTTTAGCATTGCGGTGTGTCACGCTAAGTTAAGCCACACAGATTTACTTTGCATATTTTGTAATACCGAATCAAAACACTTATCACGGCCGTGCCCTGATTGTTTGAAACCACCCCATGGCTGCGTCATGTCACCATGGTCGTAGCAATTCACCCAAACGATGCCTGCGTCTATGTCTCTGGCCATAATGTTGGCGGTATTTAGGTCGGCGCTCCATATACCTGCGGCTAGGCCGTAGTCAGTATCATTGGCTAGTTCTACCGCTTCGCTGGCCGTTGCAAAGGGAATGATACAGGCGACGGGACCGAAAATTTCTTCCCTAGCTATAGTCATATCATTAGTAACACCGGTGAACAGTGTGGGTTGTACATAGTTACCTGCGGATAAACTCTCCGGCACTGCATTGCCTAATGGCATATTACAGCCCAGTGCCAGCCCAGCACTGATATAGGCTTGCACACGCTGTTGCTGTTTTTTATCAACTAAAGGCCCCATAGTGGTGGCAGGATCTAATGGGTTGCCTATGCAATAGCTTTGTTTTGCACGGCTAACAAATTTTTCTACAAACTCATCGTGTATATCTTGATGCACTAATAGGCGTGAGCCAGCGCTGCAAACTTCACCCTGGTTCGCGTAAATAGCATTAACGGCATATTCTACTGCGGTATCCATACAGGCTAGGTCGGGCATAAAAATATGGGGGGATTTGCCGCCAGTTTCAGCGGCCACTTGTTTCATATTCGATTGCCCCGCGTAAATCATCATCAGCTTGCCTACCTCGTTAGAGCCGGTAAAAGCAATTTTTGCTACGTCGTGATGTAAGGCCAAAGCCTTGCCGGCAATTTCGCCTGGGCCGTTGACGACATTAAATACGCCGGGCGGGCCTCCTGCCTCGACAAATAACTTGGCCAATAGCAGGGCGCTTAATGGCGATTGCTCGGCAGGCTTAAGCACAACGGAGTTACCCGCTGCCAGTGCCGGTGCGGTTTTCCAGCAGGCCATCATGGTGGGGTAATTCCATGGCGTGATACAGCCTACTACCCCCAGTGCTTGGCGGCGCACATAGTGCAGTGCGCTGTGTTCTGTATTGGTGACCTTGCCTTCAATTTTGTCGATAGTTTCGGCAAAGTATTTAATGGTATGGGCGGCAAAGGGGATATCAATGGTGCTGGTTTCGCTAATGGTTTTACCCATGTCTAAACTGTCAAGTAGGGCAAAGGCATCGTTGTGTTGATCCACTAAGCTGGCAAAGCGTTCCATAATGTCCATGCGATCACGAGGTGCCATGGTTGACCAGACGCCAGATTTAAATGCGGCTTTGGCACTCGCTACGGCTTTATTAATATCAGCTTCATCACCGCTAGCGACCTCGGCAATAATATTGCCATTGGCCGGGTTGATTGTTTCGAATGTCGCGCCGTTGATAGCATTACAAAATTGGCCGTCAATAAATAGCCGTGTTTCTGCTTGTAAGTTGTCGGCTAAGTGGGTCCAGTAAGCTGTGGTTTTGTCAGTCATACATTAATCTCTATTTGCGGTGGCTCTATTTTCTGTGGTAATAGTTTTTGCGTATTGCTTGGTCTAATTTTTTATTGGTGTCGAGCAGGGTTGATAACTTTAAGTGGTCGTTTTTTTGGTTACAGATAATAGCGGCGGTATAACAAACAGGCTGGTAAGTATGATGCAGCCCAACGTTGCCCAGCCTACTAAGCTGTAGTTGCCACTTATATCAATTAAAGTACCGCCAAGAATAGGGCCTATGGCTATGCCCGCCATAAGCGCGCTACCGGATGCCGCCACCACGCGACCTTTTACGTCTAGCTCGGCAGCGAGTGCTGTTAAGTAAGCTAGAGTGAAAAAATAACTACCGGGCATAAACATTACTGCAGCGGTATAAATGAATTGTGAGTGCGAGGACTGGCTGACGATATAGGTAACCGTGCCGCTAACCAGTATGCCTATGGCTAAGGGCAGTTTTATGCCAAAGCGCGAACCGACTATAGAAGCAATAATAGGGCCGAAAATACCGACAAACGCTTGCGCAGATAAAACATTACCCACTTCTTCTACCGAGTAACCTACCTCTGAGCCTATACGTTCTAAAAATGCCCAGGCCATAGTGTCGCGCAATGAGAACACTAAAAAGGTAGCTAGCATTAATAGGCTGGTGAAAGACATAATGCCTTTTATATTACTATCACCACTGGCTTTACCATCGTCTTGTAATGGTTCTTGTACCGCATGGCTGGGCATATGAGTGAGCAGTAGCGACATGATAAGAATAATCACAGAGATAGCCGCGTATATTCCCGGCAACCCCCAAGCATCACTAATTCGGGAAAAAATAAGCATAACCACTATCATTAAGGCGACACTCAGCACTGTCATATGAGCGGCAAATCGCTCTGGATTACTGGAGTGTGAAACCGTAGCATTGCCGCAGGCCATCACTAAACCTACTCCTATGCCGGCGATAGGCCTTAGCATCACTATCACATCATAGTGAGGTAGCAATACGCAGGCTATGTTGGCGCAGAGTGCAATAAACACACCGCTATAGGCGACTTTTTTTCGATTGACCCTATCCATAAACGGAGCGATACACATGGATGCGGCCATAACGCCTAAAAATTCAGCGGTACCTAAAAAGGCCGCTTGCACGGCGCTAATAGATAGGCTGGTCATCGCTGCGCCAATTAAAAAAGGCAGCGAGAATAAAGCAATCAAGCCTATGCCATAGGCGGCGGCAAATGCGGCGAGTAATAGCCCCCAGTTATCGGGTAGTAAATGGCTAATGCTGTTAGTGTTTTTTTGAGTGTTAACGTTAGTCACGATTAAGCCTCATACTTTTAATGGCTGGTGATTTTCAGAGTGGTCTTGTTGTAGTTATCTAATCGCTAGGCTAAAAAAAGCGATTACTTTCTAGCTGAAAGCAATCGCCTGTAGCCTTTAGAATTGATATTTAATATTGACCCCTGCCCAGCGAGGCTTGCCGTAACTGAGTATGGTGAAGTTATCAAACGCTGAAATATCAAAGCCAAAGTTTCTATAACGTTTGTCGGTGAGGTTGTCGACAAACAAGCTGGTAGACCATTTTTCATCGGCGCTGACATAACCTAAACGCATGCCGTATAAGGTGTAGGAGTCCGCGTGTATGGTGTCGTGGTTGACAGTGTTAAAAAACTGATCATCGACATAGCTTGCCGTTATCTGGGCAGAAAGCTCTGCGCCGCTAGAAATAGCCCATGCTTTACGTATGGTGGCATTGGCGGTTAGGTCGGGTGATAAAATGATGTCTTGGTCATAGAGGGTGCCGTTTACATCAATATCATGGACCGTGGCATCGAGTTTTGACAGGCCTAATAAAATATCCCAGCCATCTCCAGGTGTTATCACTAATTCTATTTCGGCGCCTTTAATATCGGCTTCTTTGTTAACGATTTGCGAGGTGTTGCCAACAAATAGAAAGGCTTGATAGTCGCTGTAATCGTAGTAAAAAACGGCAGCGTTAAGTCGTAGTTTGTCTTCAATTAAGGTCCCTTTGTAGCCTATTTCATAGGACGTCAGTATTTCAGGCTCGAAGGCAATCTCGGCGTCGCTTAAAAAGCCATCGAGTGGCGCGTTGAAGCTGCCACCTTTAGTGCCTCGGCTAATGCCGCTGTAAATTAAGCTGTCGACAGCAAAGTCTGGGCGCCAATCTAACTGAATTTTTCCTGAGTAGTCGCCATCATGTCGGCTGTACTGACGTTTGCGTCCGTCTACTAAAAATCCCAGTAGCGGGTCGCTGTCGGCCGCGGGTAAGGTGAGCGGGCAAAATTCCCCTAGCAAACCATCGCATTGGGTCATTTGAAAATCCATCTCTTTTTTGTCATCGGTCCAGCGCAAGCCCGCCGTTAACATTAGTGATTCACTGAGATCGTATTCAACTTGCCCAAACACCGACCAGGTGGTGGTCTCTAAGCTGGCATCATAGCGTGGGTAGTAATCAAATGCGGGGGCGGGAAAGCCGCCGTAGAAGTCATTTTCTATTTGCAGGTAGTAGAGGCCTGTGGCCCAACGCATGGTGTCGTTTTCGCCGTTTAGGCGTAGCTCTTGCGAGTATTGGTCTATGCGTGCGCCGGCAAAATATATCCATCTATCGACTGAGGTGCCGTCTGACTCTTCTTCATAATCTTTGTTTAGGGTTAAATAATCGGTGATAGAGGTAAAGGTAAAATCTTCATTTTCTTTGATATAGGTGGCACTGGTTCCGTAAACTTCTCTATAGACTTCACCGGCACGGTTAAACGAGCCTTCTAGCGCTTCGCCGTCACCATCGTCGTTGTCGAAGTTACCGTCATTATCATGGTCTAAAAATGTGCCGCAGCCATCACAGAATACGCTAAAGCCATCGGGGCCCACTTCAGAGGCGCGATATTCAAATACGCCGCCCTTGGCATGATCAACAATATTGCCGTGTAATTTCAATAATAAAGAGCTGCTGTCATCGATGTCTATATTGAGCATGGTGCGAAAAGCGGTGTTGTCGGATTCACGTAAATCGGGGCCTATATTATTTTTGATATAGCCGTCGTGAGTGTTGTTAAAAACGGCGAAGCGGCCTTGCATCTTATCCGTGAGGGGGCCACTTACCGCTGCGGAAACTTGCACTTGGTTATATTCGGCCAAGGTTAAGTCTACATAGGCTTCGAATTCTTCACTGGGTTTATTACTAATTAGATGTATTAAGCCGCCGGTAGCGTTACGTCCAAACATGGTGCCTTGGGGGCCACGTAATATCTCTACTCGATTCATGTCGAACATAGGTACCGAAGCATTACCCGGAGAGGATAGGTAACTGCCGTCGGCATAGAGTGCTATGGGCGCTTCTTGGTGTTCGTTAAAATCGCTTTGGTTAATGCCGCGTATGGAATAGATGGTGACGTTTGAATCGCCGGAAGTTGAGGTGGCTACCATGCCGGGGGTTTGGGCGGCGATATCTTCACTGTTAGACCAGCCTAGGCTATCCATTTGTTTACCGCTAAACGCGGCTACGGAGACACCTACATCCTGTATGTTTTGCTCGCGCTTTTGGGCGGTTACGACAACTTCTTCTAGCACGGAAGCTTGCGCTGGGAGGGCCGCGCATAATATGAGTGCTGAGTACAATGCCTTTAGCTGTAGGCGTGCAGCATCTGGGGTTCGAGGTTTTATGTTATTCATGTTTTGTGACCTTCTGATTTTTATAATGGTATATGAGATATCTGTTACTGCATTGAGTATCGCCCTAGTAGTAATACAGGATGTGTGCCAAAAAAATAAATGTTATAAAATTCAAGTGCTTATGTATTTTCATGGGTTTTTTGTGTATCTAATCCTCCCTTCTTGTGCATATTTGCAACATTGTCTCTAGCATTTTTGCAACACATGAAATAGGGTGTGAGCGAGTGCAAGGGAGCATGCAGGGAAAGGTACAAAGAGCTGGCGCAGGGTTGTGCTGCGCTGATAATAATGTAAAAAATATTTTTTAGATTTATAACGATGCGGAATTTATGCCATGAAATTTCATACGCACTCTGAGCTACTTAACAGTTTTAAATATACCTATGAGAGCGCGCAAGCATTGCTGGCCGACCCGGCTCTGAAATTAATTACTGATGCACTGCCCTACGGTTTAATTATTCTTGATCAGCGAGGGGTGACTGCCTTGATGAATACTGCCGCAGAGCGCATTAACCAGTTAAGTTTGCAAAAAGATTTCCCGTTTCGGCGCTTTGTTAGAGAAAGTGCGGTTAATTGCGAGGAAATTCTAAAATCTTATCAACAAATGACCCCCTTGCAATACCTCGCTAATAGTAGCAATGGCGAAGATATGCTGGTTTCCACCAGGCCTATATTGGATAAAAATGGTGACCCCCTATTTTTTGTAATTACCCAAAACATCAGTTTTGATATTAATGGTTTGGCGCAGCGTAGGGCATCTAGCGGGCGTTTTAAATCTCTTGCTGACCAAGATGCCTTGGATGCTTCTAAGCGCTATTTGTTACAGCCTTCCTCGCCTGACAGCTATTTTCTTGAGAAGGGTATACGGGCGATGAAGATGAAAAGCCGGATTTTATTAACCGGCGAGTCCGGTGCCGGAAAAACCTCTACGGCTCGCTATATACATGAGCAAGCCATGGGGATGGATAAGCCTTTTATACATGTTAATTGTGCCAGTATTCCCGACACCTTATTTGAGTCAGAGTTGTTTGGTTATGAGAAGGGCGCGTTTACCGGTGCTCATCACCGCGGCAAAATAGGGTTTTTGGAGGCGGCCAATGGTGGCACATTAT
Source organism: Dasania marina DSM 21967 (assembly GCF_000373485.1). Lineage (NCBI taxonomy): Bacteria > Pseudomonadati > Pseudomonadota > Gammaproteobacteria > Cellvibrionales > Spongiibacteraceae > Dasania > Dasania marina. Next base: position 6,905 of record NZ_KB891581.1, on the reverse strand, counting down.
TTTTAGATGAAATTGGTGAAATTCCACTGCTATCACAGCCTAAATTACTACAGTTTTTAGAAACCAATACCGTGCAACGCTTAGGAACAACGGCAACTAAAAATATCCAAGTTAGAATTATATCGGCAACCAATAAAAATCTTTTAGAGATGATTAGCCGGGGTGAATTTCGCCAAGATTTATATTATCGGCTGTGCGTTATAGAGTTAAAAAACCCTCCCTTACGTGACACTAAAGACGTTATCCCTCAGCTTATAGAGCACTTTCTAGCGGCGTTAATACAGCGACGGGGCACCGCTTTTTCACTCAGTAAGGACTGCTATAAATTACTGCTTGAGTATGATTACCCAGGAAATATTCGAGAGTTACAAAATATTCTTGAGCATATTGCGGTTGAGTGCGATGACGTGGCCGGTGTTGAGCACTTGCCATCTTCTGTTATGGCGAAAGCCCCGGCTAGTAATGGCTATATGGCTGATGGTGAGTCTACCGAGGGCTTGAAAAAACAAGTGCATGATTTTGAGGCTACAGTGATAGCAGAAGCTATTGAGAAATATGGTAGTAAGCGGCAAGCGGCACTGGTCTTGGGGGTAGATGTAGCCACCATCACCAGAAAGACGCAGCGGCAGCTGTAGAAGGCATAGGGGTTTATTTGAAGATAGGCACGGAGTGATTAGTTGGGAGCGTAAACCTGTTGGTTTATAAAAATGAATATTTCGGTGCTTAAAGTACCTAAATATCAAATATTTTAAACTCACCAATTGATTTTGTTTAAAAAATTGGGTAATTTGGTACTATGAGTACCGAAAAAGAGTCAAAATTAAACAATCTGCTTAGCAGTCAGCCTTTGGGTATAGTGCTCTCTTCGGCATGGCTGGCAAAGCAGGGCTATAGCCTCGACTTACAGAAGCGCTATAAGAAAAGCCAGTGGTTTGATTCTATCGGCACAGGCGCTCTGATACGTCATGGCGATCAGGTGGACTATTTAGGTGGCATCTATGCTTTGCAGTCCCAACTAGGCCTCTTTGTGCATCCAGCGGGCAAAACGGCGCTGTCATTACAGGGGAAAGCCCACTATTTGGAGCTTGCCACCAAGAAGGTACAGCTCTTTGGTGGCAAGCAAGATAGTTTGCCGCTGTGGTTTAAAAAGCGGGATTGGGGTTTAAGTGTAGAGAGCAAATTGACGAGCTTTTTACCGCCCGCGCTTGGCTTGGTCGAAATCGACCACAAGAGCTTTAAGGTGAAAATATCCAGCCCTGCGCGCGCCGTAATGGAGTGCCTGTATTTAGCGCCAAAGTATCAACCTTTATTGGAGGTCTATGAGCTGATGGAGGGCCTGAATAATTTGCGGCCAACCACAGTGCAACAGCTACTTGAAGCTTGTACTTCGGTGAAGGTGAAGCGCCTGTTTTTATATATGGCGGATAAAGCAGGTCATGAATGGCTCAGCTATATCAATCTGGACAAGGTGGATTTGGGCTCAGGTAAACGCGCTGTCGTGAGCGATGGGGTGTATGTCTCTAAATACCAGATAACCGTACCTAAGGCTCTCGATTCAGTGAATGGGGAGGTAACGGCATGAATGAAGGCTACACAAAACAGCTTAGGCTTCTTCTGAATGTGTTGCCTGAAGTTGCCAAAGAGACATGCTTTGCCATGCATGGCGGTACGGCAATTAATCTTTTTGTACGGAATATGCCAAGGTTGTCGGTTGATATCGACTTAACCTATGTCGAAATTGCAGAGCGAACAGAAACGCTGGCCGGGATCAATACCGCGCTTATTCGTATTAAAGAGCGTATCAAGGCTTTGCGCCCAACGATGCGTGTTCAGCACAAAGCAAATGTTTGTAAGTTGCAGGTTGATGAACACGGCGTGATCATCAAAACTGAAGTGAATATGGTTGGGCGTGGCTTGAGAGGCGACGCGAAAAAATTGCCTTTGTGTGACGTAGCCCAAGAGCGGTTTGATGCATTTTGCGCGATGCCCTTAGTGCCGATAGGGCAATTGTATGGCGGTAAAATTTGTGCGGCCTTGGACAGGCAGCACCCAAGGGATTTATTCGATGTAAAGCTGTTACTGGATAACGAAGGCTTAACTGCTGAGATTAAACGCGGTTTTTTATTTGGGCTGGCTAGCAGCAATCGGCCAACCTTTGAGCTGCTTGATCCACCTTTACTAGATCAACGCACAGCTTTTGAGCGGCAGTTTGAAGGTATGAGTGCAGAAGCGTTTAGTTACGATGATTATGAAGCCACAAGGCTGCAGCTCATCGACATCATAAACACCAGTTTGAGTGATGGCGATAAGGCCTTTTTGCTAAGCCTTAATCGCTTAGAGCTAGACTGGTCGATTTACGATTATCAGGGCTTCCCATCGGTGAAGTGGAAGCTCCTGAATCTAGAGAAATTCAAAAAGCAAAACCCAGACAGCTACCAACAGCAATTGGGCGAGCTGGAAAGCATTCTAAAGCAGTAATTTATAGTACATCCATTATCCGGTAGAATAGCGCGCTTTATAGCCCGGCAAGGGCAAAGTAACGAATTAAGTACACATTTACGTACAAACTAGGGTTTTAGTGGAATGAGCGATAGCAATTTTGTCAAAGAAGTCAACAAACGGCGCACGTTTGCTATCATATCCCACCCCGATGCGGGTAAAACCACTATCACCGAAAAATTGCTGCTATTAGGGCAGTTAATACAGGTGGCGGGGTCGGTTAAGGGTAAAAAGGCCGATAGGCATGCCACCTCTGACTGGATGAGCATGGAGCAAGAGCGGGGCATCTCGGTAACCTCCTCGGTGATGCAGTTCCCCTATAAAGGCCGCATGGTTAACCTGCTGGATACTCCAGGGCATGAGGATTTCTCTGAAGATACCTACCGCACCCTAACCGCGGTGGACTCGGCACTCATGATTGTTGACGGCGCCAAGGGTGTAGAGGCGCGCACCATTAAATTAATGGATGTTTGCCGCCTGCGTGATACCCCCATATTGAGCTTTGTTAATAAAATGGACCGCGATATACGCGACCCCATAGATCTACTGGATGAAATTGAAGCAGTCTTAAAAATAAAGGGCGCGCCCATAAACTGGCCCATAGGCATGGGTAAAGAGTTTAAAGGCGTTTATAACCTCTATACCGATACCATTCATGTATTCAAACAGGGCAAGAGCAATGTGATGACCGATGATATACGCATCAACGGTTTACAGAGCGATGAGGCCAAGAAATTATTGGGCTTATACCACGACGATGTTGTTGAAGAAATTGAATTGGTAAAAGGCGCTAGCCATCAGTTTGATATAGAAGAGTATATGGCCGGTACATTAACGCCGGTGTTTTTTGGTACCGCCTTATCGAACTTTGGTGTGCGAGAAATGCTGGATGGCTTTGTTGAGTGGGCACCCAAGCCTTTAGAACGCGCTACCGACGAGCGCATGGTAGATCCGCAAGAGGCTAGCTTCAGCGGCTTCGTGTTTAAAATCCAAGCTAACATGGACCCTAAGCACCGCGACCGTATTGCCTTTATGCGTATCTGCTCAGGCACTTATAGCAAAGGCATGAAGATGAAACATGTGCGCATAGGCAAGGATATAAAAATTGCCGATGCGGTCACCTTTAAAGCCGGTGAGCGTACGGCGGTGGATGAAGCTGTCTCTGGTGACATTATCGGTTTACACAATCACGGCACTATACAAATAGGCGATACCTTCACCGAAGGTGAGGCGTTAAAATTTACCGGTATACCGCATTTCGCGCCAGAAATGTTCAGGCTAATCCGCTTAAAAGATCCGCTTAAAGCCAAGGCCTTGCAAAAAGGTTTGCAGCAGTTGGCAGAAGAAGGCTCTACCCAAGTATTTATGCCATTGAGTAATACCAACTTAATAGTAGGCGCGGTGGGGCAGTTACAATATGAAGTGGTGGCCTATAGGCTAAAAGACGAATACAAAGTAGAAGCCAAATACGAGCCTGTGAGCGTTTATACCGCCCGCTGGATAACCTGCGACGACAGCAAAATGCTGGCGGAGTTTAAGCGCAAAGCTAATGATAACCTGGCCCTAGATGGCGGCGGCCACTTAACCTATTTAGCCCCTACCCGGGTTAATTTACAGTTAATGGAAGAGCGCTGGCCGGATGTTAACTTCCGTGCAACCCGCGAACACTAAGCTTGCCCCACGCAATCCTCAGCCCTATTACCTAGGCTTACCGCTGTGGAGTAATAGTGCATGGTTGGGCAGCTTGTATCCGGCGGGCAGCAATAGTCAAAATTATTTGCAGCATTACTCCACGGTGTTTAATACCGTAGAGGGCAACACCACTTTTTATGCCCTGCCCAGTGTCGCCACGGTTGATTCATGGTTGCGGCAGGCGCAGCCGGGTTTTAAGTTTTGCTTTAAACTCCCTAAAACGATTACCCATAGTGGTCGTTTAAAAGGCGGTCGTTTACAGCACGGTGCAGAACTAAGTGCGTTTTTTACTAGACTACAGCCTTTGGCAGAGCACCTAGGACCTTTTATGATACAGCTGCCCGCCGAGGCGGGTGCCAACGCTGTTGATGATATAGTGGCGTTTATAGCGGGCTTACCGCAAGACTTTCAGTTTTCTATAGAGTTGCGCAGCTTGGATTTTTTTCGCAAAGACGATTTAGAGAAGCGCCTAAACCAATGCTTAATCCAGCATCAGGTCGATAGAGTGTGTTTTGATAGCCGCGCCCTGTTTAGCCAGCCGGCAAACACTGAGGCTGAAAAAGAGGCGCAACGTAAAAAGCCCAAGCTGCCGGTGCACGCTATCGCCACCGCGAACAATCCCATAGTCCGCTTTATAGGCACTAAAAACAGCGACTATAATCAACAGTATTACCAAGCCTGGCTGCCCAAAATTGCGCAGTGGTGTGCCGAGGGTAAAACCCCCTATTTTTTCGTGCATACCCCCGCCAACCAAGTGGCACCCTTACACGCACAAACCCTGCACGATCAGTTATCACATTTGTCCGGTTGGCAGCCACTAGCCAAAACCGTACAAAGCAAAAATCAATTAGCTATGTTTTAAACTTATGTTTTAAAGCTAGCGACTAGAGACAACCCACTAGAGACTGTTCATGAGATTAGACAAATATATTAGCTCGGTAACCGACATGTCACGCATGCAGGTTAAGCGCGCCCTAAAGTCGGCAGGGGTAACCGTGAACGGTGTGCCCACCACCGACCAACGCACTATGGTGCAAGCCGATGATGAGGTGGTGTTTAATGGTGAGATATTGCGTGCCGCCAAGCTGCGTTATTACATGCTTAATAAGCCCGAAGGTTATGTTTGTGCCACCAAAGATCAAACTAATATGACGGTGTTAGAGTTATTAGATGAAGATAATATAGAAACCTTACATGCCGCCGGCCGTTTAGATATAGACACCACCGGCTTGGTGTTAATTACCGATGATGGCCAGTGGTCACACCGTGTTACCGCGCCTAAAAGTGAATGTAAAAAAACCTATTACATAGAAACCTTTGAGCCTATCGCTGAACAGGTGATTGCGCAGTTTGCCGAAGGTATTAAGTTAAAAGGCGAGCTACGGCCCACCTTGCCGGCAGAGCTGGTGTTGATGCACGAGCAGGCTGCCCGCCTGACTATTTGCGAAGGCAAGTATCATCAAGTGAAGCGCATGTTTGCCGCGGTGGGGAATAAGGTTGAGTTGTTGCATAGAGAAAGCATAGGCAATATTAGCTTAGATGAAGATTTAGAGCCTGGCAGCTACCGCGAGTTAACAGAACAAGAGATTGCCGAAATATGAGTGATATCGCTTTTGATTTGTTGGCGCAAAAAATAAACGAGCAGTTGCACGCTGTGGATGCGCAGCCCTGCTTATGGGTAGTGGATGAAAATATTAGCGCGGCTACCCTGTCAACTATCGCGCCTAATGAAAACATTCAGGTGATGACCAATCGCAGTGACTTGGCCCTAGTGCTTGAGCAAAAAGGTTTTTCCGTGCAATTAAGCGACTTTGATTTTACGGCCTACGAGCGCCATAGTTTTTCCCATATTTTTTATCGCGTCTCTAAAGAAAAGCCTGTGGTGCATCATATTATTAATCAGTCAGCCCATTATTTGGCGGCGGATGCTTGTTTGTATATCAGCGGCTATAAAAACGAAGGCGCTAAAACCTACATCGATAAAGCGGTTAAGTATATGGGCAGCTTAGCCAGTAAAGTGCTGGGCGGTAAAACCTCTATGATAGCTGCCGTGCAAGCTAATGCTATTGATGAAAGTAAGCGCTTGGATGATAAAGCCTACAGCGAGTTACAGCAGCCGGTATCGGCAGCAGATATTCCCTTTGTGAGTAAGCCCGGTGTATTTGGTTGGAATAAAATTGATAGAGGTAGTGAGTTCTTAGTTACGCATTTACCCGAGGTGTTAGCAAGAATTAAAACAGATGTTAAGCAGGTTGCTGATTTGGGTTGTGGCTATGGCTATCTTAGTGTGATGGCCAGCCAATTACTCGATGCTGAATTTCATGCGGTGGATAATAATGTGGCGGCAGTAGCTTGCTGTCAGCAAAACTTTTTGCAGCAGGGCGTGCGTGGTGAGGTCAGCCTAGATAGCTGTGGCGATAAGCTCAGTCCAGGTTTTGACTTGCTCTTGTGTAATCCGCCTTTTCATCAGGGCTTTGATGTGGAAAGCGGCCTTACTGATAGTTTTGTGCGCTCAGCGAGCCGCTTATTAAAAAAAGGTGGCCATGCATTTTTTGTGGTGAATGCCTTTATNCCTCTAGAGCGAAAAGCCAAAGGCTTGTTTGAGTATGTGGCTGTGGTAGCTGACAATCCATCCTTTAAATTGTTGCTGTTGAGAAAGTAAGGGTTTGAGCTATGGACGATGACGAGGATTTATTTAAGCAGGAGATGGCTGG
>NZ_KB891580.1 GCF_000373485.1 Dasania marina DSM 21967 | reverse complement strand
GGCCATGGGTAGATCGCCGGGTTTCGGGTCTAATGCCTGCAACTATGACGCCCTATTAAGACTCGGTTTCCCTACGCCTCCCCTATACGGTTAAGCTTGCTACAGACATTAAGTCGCTGACCCATTATACAAAAGGTACGCAGTCACAGAACAAGTCTGCTCCCACTGCTTGTACGCACACGGTTTCAGGATCTATTTCACTCCCCTCTCCGGGGTTCTTTTCGCCTTTCCCTCACGGTACTGGTTCACTATCGGTCAGTTAGTAGTATTTAGCCTTAGAGGATGGTCCCCCTATCTTCAATCAGGATATCACGTGTCCCGACCTACTTAATGCGTCAACTATCGCTTTCGTGTACGGGGCTATCACCCTGTATCGCCAGACTTTCCAGACTGTTCCACTAGCTAAAGTTGCTCGGCTAATCCCCGTTCGCTCGCCGCTACTAGGGGAATCTCGTTTGATTTCTTTTCCTCCGGGTACTTAGATGTTTCAGTTCCCCGGGTTCGCTTCCACACACCTATGTATTCAGTGTGGGATAACAGCTTATGCTGCTGGGTTCCCCCATTCGGACATCTCTGGGTAATAACGGTTGGTTGCCACCTAACCAGAGCTTTTCGCAGGCTCCAACGTCCTTCATCGCCTCTAACTGCCAAGGCATCCACCGTGTGCGCTTAGTCGCTTGACCATATAATTAAACAGCCTAGTGGCCTTCCGCTCACTTCGTTTTGTATACCGAAGCGCGCTTTCAACCGGCCAGTTACTACATGCACTTACTTAAAAGTGATTGCCAAGAACTTTGCCACACCATTACGACTTCACTTGGTATGACTACGATCGCCGGATCGTAGATATAAATTTTACACTTGAGAATTCAGTGTTGAACAAGTCGCTATTTGTCATCACAACAAACAGCGCCCATTCGTGATGACTATTGTCGACTAGGACAATAATCATCGTTATCAGCTTATTTATCTTGTTAAAGAACATCAGGTTGTAAAAACCAGAAACAAATATTCTTGTTAAAGAACACTTTTTTCTAATCTCTTAATGTAGTGTGTGCACCATTTAAAATGGTGGAGCTATGCGGGATCGAACCGCAGACCTCCTGGATGCAAACCAGGCGCTCTCCCAGCTGAGCTATAGCCCCATCTAAGTCTCTAGTAACTAGTCAATAGTCGCTAGGGATAAGTGTGTAATTTGTGCTTATCGAGGCGAAGGTTCGCGCCGCGTATTAACAATACGCAAGCGGACATTCAACGAAGAGAAACGCAAATTTGGTAGGCCTGGGCAGACTTGAACTGCCGACCTCACCCTTATCAGGGGTGCGCTCTAACCAGCTGAGCTACAGGCCTAAAACATACCCCGGCCAGTAGACCCTATCTGGGTATCACTACATCAACCAATTTGATCAAGTAATTCGTGTAGGTACTTAAAGAACAATGCTTGCGCACTTTTTAAGGAGGTGATCCAGCCCCAGGTTCCCCTAGGGCTACCTTGTTACGACTTCACCCCAGTCATGAACCACAAAGTGGTGAGCGTCCTCCCGAAGGTTAGACTACCCACTTCTTTTGCAGCCCACTCCCATGGTGTGACGGGCGGTGTGTACAAGGCCCGGGAACGTATTCACCGTGACATTCTGATTCACGATTACTAGCGATTCCGACTTCATGGAGTCGAGTTGCAGACTCCAATCCGGACTACGAGCAGTTTTATCGGATTAGCTCCACCTCGCGGCTTGGCGACCGTTTGTACTGCCCATTGTAGCACGTGTGTAGCCCAGGTCGTAAGGGCCATGATGACTTGACGTCGTCCCCACCTTCCTCCGGTTTGTCACCGGCAGTCTCCTTAGAGTTCCCACCATTACGTGCTGGCAACTAAGGACAAGGGTTGCGCTCGTTACGGGACTTAACCCAACATCTCACGACACGAGCTGACGACAGCCATGCAGCACCTGTCACTCTGCTCCCGAAGGCACCAAGCTATCTCTAGCGAGTTCAGAGGATGTCAAGACCTGGTAAGGTTCTTCGCGTTGCATCGAATTAAACCACATGCTCCACCGCTTGTGCGGGCCCCCGTCAATTCATTTGAGTTTTAATCTTGCGACCGTACTCCCCAGGCGGTCAACTTAGTGCGTTAGCTGCGCCACTAAGAGATCAAGTCTCCCAACGGCTAGTTGACATCGTTTACGGCGTGGACTACCAGGGTATCTAATCCTGTTTGCTCCCCACGCTTTCGCACCTCAGCGTCAGTATTGGGCCAGGCTGCCGCCTTCGCCACTGATGTTCCTCCACATATCTACGCATTTCACCGCTACACGTGGAATTCCACAGCCCTCTCCCATACTCTAGCTATCCAGTATCGAATGCAGTTCCCAGGTTGAGCCCAGGGCTTTCACATCCGACTTAAATAGCCGCCTACGCGCGCTTTACGCCCAGTAATTCCGATTAACGCTTGGACCCTCCGTATTACCGCGGCTGCTGGCACGGAGTTAGCCGGTCCTTCTTCTGTGGGTAACGTCACGGCTAGTTGCTATTAACAACTAACTTTTCCTCCCCACTGAAAGTGCTTTACAACCCTAGAGCCTTCTTCACACACGCGGCATGGCTGCATCAGGCTTTCGCCCATTGTGCAATATTCCCCACTGCTGCCTCCCGTAGGAGTCTGGACCGTGTCTCAGTTCCAGTGTGGCTGATCATCCTCTCAGACCAGCTAAAGATCGTCGCCTTGGTAGGCCATTACCCCACCAACTAGCTAATCTTACGCAGGCTCATCAAATAGCGAGAGGTCCGAAGATCCCCCCCTTTCCCCCGTAGGGCGTATGCGGTATTAGCATGCGTTTCCACATGTTGTCCCCCACTACTTGGTAGATTCCTACGCGTTACTCACCCGTCCGCCGCTCTACTCACCCCGAAGGGCTTTCACGCTCGACTTGCATGTGTAAGGCCTGCCGCCAGCGTTCAATCTGAGCCATGATCAAACTCTTCAGTTTAATCTTTTACCTCTGTCACCTTACCCGAAGGAAAGTAACAAGAGGGAAAGGTTACGCAAATAGCCGAAGCACCTGCTTTACCTTCCAAAATCTCGGCTCAAAAGAATCATTACATTCAAAATATACATTACTGCATGTTGTGTAAGTAACTTAACTTTTGATAATCTTTGTCGCAATTATCATCCAGTAAGCACCCACACGAATTACTTGATCAATTTGTTAAAGAGCGTCTGAATCGCTAGGATTCCCGACTAATTCTTGCTGCGCAGCGCTTAGCGCTTGCCTCAACAAGGGATGCGAATTATACACGCCGCATCCTGTTTGGCAACCTCTTTTTGAAAGTATTTTTTAGCGTCTCGCTAAACCTATTTCCAAAAGAACTTACCGGCGGCAAGAAAACAAATAACTGCGTTTCCTACCTTCTCTACTCGACCGCAGCCTTGTAGAGAGCGGCGCATTATAGACATCTAATCCGCCGTGGCAAGGGCTTTTTAAAATTAATTTTCAAAGCCGTTTTGCCTGTTGAAAAAACCATCAAAAGACTGTCTTTTCAACCTCTTGCTAAGGACTTGCCTCAACCAGAGAGCGGCGCATTATAGAGATCTAATTCGCCATGGCAAGTGCTTTTTAAAATTAATTTCAAAAGCAATTTGCCTGCAGAAAAAACCATTAACACTTCGTTTTTCCTGCACTCTAGTTGGTTGTTCTCAACCAGAGAGCGGCGCATTATAGGGAGATAAAGACGGGAGTCAACGACTATCCGAAAATTATTTGCTTACCGTCGATTCCTTAAGCAATACGTTTAAATATCAGGCTATTTCGAACAAGTGATACTTCTTTTTACCCAACTTGACGATAAAAAAGCGATTGTACAAGGACTTCTCTTTAGCAAAACACTCGGCGGCTTTCATATTATCCTCTGCCCCCTTGGCCTCACCATTTATTAGCACCGCATTTCTACCTAGCGCATCCTTTACCTCACGGCCCGCCTTCACCATACCGCACTCAGCCAACAGCGTAGTTAGCGGTGTATCCGCAAGAGCTACAATATCGAGATCACTGGCCGGTAAGCCATCTAATTTTAACTGCTCTAAATCAGATTCCGACAAACTAGACGCATCACCACTAAACATCGCCTCGGTAATGCGCTGCGCCGCCAACAAGCCTGCGTCGCCGTGCACCAACTGCGTGGCCTCTTTGGCCAAGATCATTTGTGCCTGCGGACGACCCTCTCTAGATTCATCCTCCGCCTTTATAGCAGCAATCTCTTCGGCGCTTAAAAAGGTAAAATAGCCGAGAAATTTATACACATCGTCATCGGCGGTATTTAGCCAGAACTGGTAAAAGCTATAAGGCGAGGTTTTAGCCGGATCCAGCCATACCGCACCTGATTCCGTTTTACCAAACTTGGCGCCATCAGCCTTGGTCACCAGAGGCACGGTCAAACCAAAGGTTTGCGCCTGGTTTTGGCGACGCGACAAATCTATGCCGCCCACGATATTGCCCCACTGGTCACTACCCCCTATTTGCAGAGTGCAATCGTAACGGCGATTAAGCTCGGAAAAGTCCATCCCTTGCAGCAGGGCGTAGGAAAACTCGGTAAAAGAGATGCCCGCCCCTTCGCGGTTGAGGCGCTGCTGTACCGACTCCTTATTAACCATAGCATTGATAGAAAAGTGCTTGCCTATGTCCCGCAGGAAATCCAGCACAGTCATCTGCCCGGCCCAATCTAGGTTATTCACCACTTCGGCGGCATTATCACCACAATCAAAATCGATAAATTGACTAACCTGGCCACGTATCTTATCGCACCAGCTAGCCACTATATCAGGGGTATTGAGCTTGCGTTCTTCCGCTTTAAATGAAGGATCACCGATAAGGCCGGTAGCACCCCCCACTAACGCTATAGGTTTATGGCCTGCCATTTGAAAGCGCTTAAGCACCAGCAAAGGCACTAAATGCCCTAGATGTAGGCTATCGGCCGTGGGATCAAAGCCGCAATACAAGGTACGCGAGCCCTCAGATAAGTGTCGCTCTAACTCGCCATCGCCGGTCATTTGCGCCACCAAGCCTCTGGCCTGTAAATCGTTAATCAGCGCCGAATTTACTTCAGACATACCTTATTGCACCTTCTTATATATACCTATTTACACAAGGGTAAACCCGGATTGCACTCACCGTACACATCGGGCATCATCCCCTGCAAAATCGCGCACAATACAACAACTCTAGATAATTGCAAACTGAGTTGTACGCTAACTAAGCAAAGAAACTAGTTAGATGGCACTTTTTTGTTATACTTCTGTCAGTTATACGGTTTTATTAGAATCTACTTTATCAGCAATAGATAGCGAACTATGAGCCAAGCGACACCCAACAAGCCTTCCCCGCACCTCAGCCAGATAATAGCCGAGTATCCACGACGCCATTTATTGTTTGCCGCAGCAGCCTGCTGCCTGCTATTTATTACCTTAATGGTCATTCCCAGTAAAGAAGCCGAGGCCCTACGCACCAGCCAAGCCATCACCCTACCCATAATAAGCAGCAAGCCGATTATCACTGAGGCCGCCACACCCGACACCCCGCAAGCGCCCTGGAAAGAGTTAGTGGTGCAAAACGGTGACAACTTATCCCTACTCTTTCAACGCGCCCAACTCACCGGCCGCGATGTTTATGAAATCACCAGCTCTAGCAAAGAAGCCAAGCAACTCGCCCAAATTTTTCCCGGCCAAAAAGTCGCCTTTCAAATAGATGAGGACGGCACGCTGCTCGCCCTTAAGCACCAACACGACTTACTCAAAAGCACCTTATACCAACGCCAAGGCGATAGCTTTGACGTTAGCGACTTAGAACGTGAGCCTGAAATACGCCAACGCCATGTTACCGCCACCATTCGCTCATCACTGTATACCGCTGCCAGCAAAGCGGGCCTGCAACAAAACCTGATCATGGAAATGGCTAGCGTCTTTGGCGGCGTTATCGATTTTGTTTACGACATACGCGCAGGCGACTCATTTAGCATACTGTTTCAAGAACATTATATAGATGGCAAAAAAGTGGGCAGCGGCCCTATTTTAGCCGTCGAGTTTACCAACCAAGATCAAACCTATAAAGCCTATCGCTACGAGTACGGCAATGGCGATATAGGCTACTACAACGAGCAAGGTATCAGCATGCGCAAAGCCTTTTTACGCGCCCCCTTAGACTTTACTCGCATCAGCTCTTCCTTTAACCCCAACCGTCTGCACCCCGTATTTAAAACCAAGCGCCCCCACCGTGGTATCGATTACGCCGCCGCTAAAGGCACGCCCGTATACGCCACTGGCGATGGCCGAGTAACAGAAGCAGGCTACAGCAAAGCCAATGGCAATTATGTGGTGATTAAGCACGGCGAAAGCTATACCACCAAATACCTACACTTTAGCAAGCGTGCGGTTAAGCGTGGCCAAAAAGTCAAACAGCAGCAAATCATAGGCTGGGTAGGCTCTACCGGCTATGCTACCGGGCCACATCTGCATTATGAATTTTTAGTTAACGGCGTACATCGCAACCCTCGCACCGTGCTGCGCAAACTACCTAAAGCCTTATCCATAGCAGCAGCCGATAAAGAAGGCTTTTTAACACAAATAGGCAGCTTGCAGATGCAGTTAGCGGCATACCAAAATCACCACAAGTACGCAGCTAATACACAAGTCAGCAGTAATACTCTGTAGTGGCTAGCCCCGCGCAGCGTTATATAGGCCTCATGTCTGGTACCAGCATGGATGGTATAGACGCAGCCATACTGGAAATAACCCCACACAGCTACACCCTAACTCATCACTATTGCCACAGCATCCCAGCAAATTTACGCACGCAATTACTGGCCTTATGCCAGCCTGGCGAAAACGAAATTATGCGCATGGGCCAAGCTGACTATCAGCTGGGGCTGGAGTTTGCCGCTGCCGTACGACAACTATTAAACATTAGCGACCTTAGGCCCGAAGACATTCAAGCCATAGGCAGCCACGGCCAAACCATACGCCATCACCCTGAGGGCAACACCCCTTTTAGCCTGCAAATAGGCAACCCCAATATTATCAGTCATCATACCGGCATCTGCACAGTCGCTGATTTCCGCAGCCGCGATATCGCAGCAGGCGGCCAAGGTGCGCCGCTAGCCCCAGCCTTTCATCAAGCCGCATTTGCCCATAGCAATAAAAATCGCATTATCATCAATATAGGCGGCATGGCTAATATCACACCACTAATTAAAGGCCTAGCCACGCAAGGTTTTGATACCGGCCCCGGTAATGTGCTAATGGATTATTGGATAGGTAAACAGCTAGGTGAGCCCTACGACCGTAACGGCGATTGGGCCAGCCGCGGATTAGTGATACCTGAGCTATTAGCGCAGCTGCTGCAAGACTCTTATTTCGCGCTGCCCGCCCCCAAAAGTACAGGGCGTGAACACTTTAACAGCCACTGGCTAGAGCAGCGACTAATAGGCTATGACGAACAACCCGCCGACGTACAAGCCACCCTGCTGCAACTCACTGCCAGCAGCTTAGCGCAAGCCATACTCGCTCTGGATATAGCGATAGATGAAATATTTATTGGTGGTGGTGGTGCCCACAATCAAGCACTGCTAAAAGCACTACAAACAGCGCTACCGCACTGCCCGGTGGCCGATACTAGCGCACTGGGTATAGCGCCTGACTGGGTAGAGGCCGCCGCCTTTGCCTGGCTGGCTCAACAAACACTTAACGGCCTAAACGGCAACATTCCTGCCGCAACTGGCGCATCGGTGCCCTGTATTTTAGGCGCCATACATCCCGCTTAAATAACGCTAGAAGTAGTTATAACCCTGCTGGTTAAGCAAACGCTGCTCTTCCACCGGCCCTAAAGGCACCGTGCCCACAAAGGGCAATAATTGCTGCGCGTCTAAGCTATGCATCCCCATCCAAGTCCTACACACTTTTATATCCACCACTTTAAACGCTGATAGCTTAGCGGCAAGGTCGACTAAATCCTGATGGCGGCGGTATTGTCCGCGAAAAAACACTTCGGCCTCAGGGCCGTGCAGCACAAAAGCCACCGGCACCGCAGGTGCCTGCTGAGACAACATAAATAACTGTTCAGAGCGCTGTAGCAGCGCATATAACTCTGCCGCCGTATGTAGCTCTATGCGCGCTAAATAGGCGGGCTCATCAGCCACTGCTTGGGTGACCTGCGCCAAAGATAAGGAGGATAAACAATAAAAGCTAATGGCAATAACTAACGGCTTTAAACCCATAGCAAAACCTCTAGTTAGATACCTCAAATAGCAAAAGAGGAGCCGCAGCCACAAGTGGTTTCGGCATTGGGGTTGGCAATCACAAAGCGCGAGCCCTCTAAACCCTCTTTATAATCCACCTCGGATCCAGCCAAATATTGAAAACTCATAGGGTCAACTAAGGCAGTAACGCCCTGTTTTTCAATAACAGTATCGTCTTCAGCGGGAAACTCATCAAAGGTAAAGCCGTATTGAAAACCCGAACAACCGCCGCCAGTCACAAACACCCGCAGCTTTAGGTCGTCATTAGCCTCAGCAGCGCGCAACGCCAACACTTTATTGATCGCATTGTCGGTGAGTATCAGGGGTTGAGGTGAAAATTGCTCTACAGCAGACATCTATATTACCTTTCAGTTGGGCAGCAAAAGGCTGCCCGACAGCGGATTATGCTAACAACCTAGTGTTTTAGTCAACTTCTACCGCTGTTTGTGCCACCGCCTTAGTAATAGGCGTCGGAGAAACGGCGAGTTTAGTCGCGGCGTACAACAGGCTGCCATTAACCTGCGCGCCTTTTACCATCTCTATCAACTGGTAGTGCACATTACCCTGTATTTGCGCCTTGGCAGCCAGCTCTATATGTTCAGCGCTGTGTATATCGCCTTTCACCAAACCATTAACGATAATATGCGGGGCGTGGATTTCGCCCTCGACATGGCCACCTTCAACAATACGTACTGTCGCCTTGCTTTGATCTTTGGCGATAATATTGCCTCTCACCGTCCCTTGAATTTCCAAATCGCCGGTAAATTTTATATCGCCCACAATTTCAGATTCTTTCGATATCAGCGTGGTTGCGCCGCCTTGAAATGCCATCGTATTCCCCTTTTTGCCCCACATGATATGTAATTCCCGTTTTATGTACCAAGCGTCATCACTAAGTACTATAGCGCCTGCACCTTCCATTCATAGGTTTGTTCTATTTGAACCTTTTTTGGTGACGACGCTCTAGCGACTAGTTCAATTTTTTGCACATCAAAATCTACCGGCAAGGTCAGCTCGCCCTCTATGTTTTGAAAGTATTTAAAGCGCAGTGGTATATCCACTGTTTTCAGTTCCGGCGATAAATCCGCCAAAGCATAACGACGTTGGCTGGGCATCCCCTGCTCATTAGGCGCCGTGCCCACCAACACTACTCTTACCGAGCCTTTTAACAACCGGTGCTTTAACGCGGTTTGCTGTAAGACCAGTTTGTATTGGTATACCTGCTCTGCTGCCGTAGCCAGTATTTCCATATCCCTCACACTCAGCCCGCGCTCACGTTCACTGGGTGACATCAAGCCCTTATAAAAACCAATTTCTTCAGTGAGCTCGGCAATTTTATTTTGATGGTTTTTTAACTCTATCTGTAGCCCCGCTACCGCAGCTCTATCGACATCAGCGCCAGTACTGATATTGGCTAGCTGTTGCTCGGCCACATCGCGCTGCTGCTTAACCCGCGGCAACTGTTTGTTAAGTGTGTGATTCTCTGCCAACAGCTGCTTATGCAACTGCGTGTAATGCGCTCGCGTCCACCATGCGCTGCCGCCGGCTACCGCCAGCAATAATAAAACTATCACGACTATCAGTACCACGCGCTGCCAAGGCCGGTAGCGCACCACGATAGAGCGATACTGGGAGCTGCCTTTTACATCCACCATAGCCACTAGCCTTTAGGGTGTTAACGCGACAATATTTAAGCCAGCCGCTTCTTCCAGCCCCAGCATAATATTCATATTTTGCACGGCCTGACCGGATGCGCCTTTGACTAAATTATCAATCACCGATAACACCACGATGGTGTTTCTGTTTTGTGGTTTGTGCACCGCTATGCGACAGACATTAGCACCTTTTACCGTCCGCGTTTGTGGGTGACTACCGGCGGGCAACACATCCACAAAAGGTTCGTTGGCATAACGTTGCTCAAATAATTGCTGCACGCTTTCTAAAGAGGTATTGGTATCGATAAGCTCGGCATATAAGGTTGCATGCATGCCCCGCACCATAGGCGCCAAGTGCGGAGTAAACGTTACGTTTACCGCCGCACCACTGACATCTCGTAGCTCCTGCTCAATTTCTGGCAAATGTCTGTGGCCCGGTATGCCGTAGGCTTTATAACTATCGCTAACTTCCGATAATAAATTATCCACTTTTGCCTGACGGCCAGCACCGCTAACCCCCGATGTGGCGTTAGCGATTAAACGGCTATTGTCGACCAGACCGTTTTCTAGCAACGGCAAATAACCCAATTGTATAGCCGTAGGGTAACAGCCGGGGCAGGCGACAAGTTGCGCGTTTTTAATCTGCTCGCGGTTGCGCTCGGGCAAACCATACACCGCCTGCGTTAAAATATCGGGGCAAGCATGAGGCTCGCCGTACCACTGCGACCACAGCTGCGCGTCACGTATACGGAAATCGGCGGATAAATCCACCACCCGTACACCTTTATCCAATAACTGCGGCATCATGTTCATCGCCACGTTATGAGGTGTGGCAAAAAACACCACATCACATTGCCCCAACACCGCAACATTCGGCAAAGAAAAAGCGATATCGGTGTGACCGCGCAAATTAGGATATAGGCTATCCACGCGCACGCCTTCTTCGGCGCGAGAGGTAATCGCCACCACTTCAGCCTGTGGGTGATTCACCAATATGCGTAATAATTCCACACCGGTATAACCGGTGCCGCCAACAATACCTACTTTAACCACGATCAAATACCCTCTCTAGACGCCGCAACATAGCAATCCCCGCACTAAAAACACTAACTAGGCTTTATTAGTAGGTGCTACACTCACTTTAAGCTGGCTATAATAAATCAAATAACGATGAAACGTTAGCGCCCATAAATTCTTATATAACTCCACTACACTTTTATGCTGCAAAACCAGCTACAACATTTTCGCCACCACTTGGCGCATGATAATTCCCTGTTGCACTTTTCCTTATTGGGTGTAGTCGCAGGCATTAACTGCGGTCTTATCATGCTGGCCTTTCATGCCCTATTGGCCTTTATACAAGAGCAAATACTGCCCGGCAGTGAAGCTGATAATTTTGAAGCGCTACCGCTATGGGCTTATTTTGCCCTACCCGCCAGCAGCGGCTTGATTATAGGCATAGTCATGCGACTATTTGCCAAGCACAACTCGCGTACCGGTGTGCCGCACGTATTGCACTGCCTGCACTCCAAACATGGCCACATGCCCGTTAAAAATATGCTAGTGCAATTTTTTATGGGAGCCTTTGCTCTAGCTACGGGGCAATCGGGCGGCCGCGAAGGCCCGGCAGTGCATTTAGGTGCTGGCGTGAACAGTTTAATGGGGCAAAAATTATTATTCCCCAATAACAGCATACGCATGTTGATTGGTTGCGGCACCGCCGCAGCGATAGCCGCGGCCTTTAACACCCCCATAGCCGGAGTGATTTTTGCCATGGAAGTGGTGATGATGGAATACACCATCGTCGGCTTCATACCCATTACCTTAGCCGCCATCAGCGCCACCGCCGTGATGCGGGCAATGAGCGACTCAGAAAAGCTATTCGCCATCCCCAATATTGAACACATCGCCATGTCATCGCTAGCAGAGCTACCGTTTGTGGCCGTAGTGGGGCTACTAGCGGCTTGCTGTTCGGCCTTATTTATCGTGATTTTAAAACTGGGGCTAAAACAGTCAGATCGACCCGTTATTGCCCGCTGTCTACTCGCGGGGGTCATTACCGGTAGCTGCGCTTTACTCGTACCCGAGGTCTTAGGCATAGGCTACGACAGCCTCAACGCGGTACTAGCCAACCAATACACGCTGGGGATTATTTTGGTGCTACTGGCCGCCAAGGTATTAGCCACTGCAGCCAGCTGCGGGCTGGGCTTGCCCATAGGCCTTATCGGCCCCAATCTGCTGATCGGCGCCTGCCTAGGCGGTGCTGTCGGTATAGTGGTAGAAAGCTTATTCCCTGGACTCAACTCACAGCGGGGATTTTATGTGCTACTAGGCATGGGCGCCGTTATGGGTGCGGTGATGAATGCCCCGCTGGCTGCCTTAATGGCTCTACTGGAACTGACCGAAAACACCAATATCATCTTTCCCGGCATGCTGGCCATTACCGTAGCGACCATAGGCCACAGTGCTATCTTTAAACAGCGCTCCGCCACCCAAACCGTGTTTCGCCGCTTAAATACCTTGCTGCGCACCGACCCTTTAAGCTTGGCACTGCAACGCACCAGTGTGGCCGGCATTATGGAGCGGCAGGTATTAAGCACGCCGCAAGTTATCAGTGCGATTAGCGCTCAGGTTTTATTAGATGACGCCGCCCGCCAACACTGTGTCACCCTAGTTAGCAGCAGTCGCGAACAAGGCATCAATTGCTACCCGTGGCAGGACATCAAACCCTTGCTGGAAGCTGCCATTGCCAACCAAGAAACCGAAATCGATTTATATAAAATCGCACCGGCCTTTGAAGCCGCCAGCCCGCTACATATACAAGCCACCCTGCGCGAGGCTTTAGATTTGATGAACGAACACGATATAAACTATGTGCATATCACTGGCCCACGCTTAATACAGGGCGCCCTCAGCCGCAAGGCGATTAACCACCACGCCAGCATGCCGCAGTGATGGTAATCCGAATCAGGCAGAAAAGGTCTCTACTATGCTGTGGCTAAAAGCCCTACATATTATTTTTATGGTGTGCTGGTTTGCCGGCATTTTTTATCTGCCTAGGCTGTTTGTGTATCACGCCATGGCCGAAGACCAAGCTACCCGAGAGCAACTGGCCATTATGGAGCGCAAGCTATACCGCTTTATCAGCCCCTTCGCCGTGCTCACCATCCTCTTTGGCCTATGGCTGGCCAGTTATAATATTGACTATTATCTACAAGCTAAATGGTTTTACGCCAAGCTGGCATTGGTACTACTATTAGTGGGCTACCACCTACAGTGCGGTCGCTATATTAAACAACTGGCGCAGCACAGCGAGCAGCGCAGCCATGTCTTTTACCGCTGGTTTAATGAACTGCCGGTGATTATCTTATTTACCGTTATTATTTTGGTGGTGGTTAAGCCATTCTAATAGCGGAGGAGAATAACGTGTCCCTAGCCGTACTCAATTGCACCCCCATAGTAATGAGCATTAACAGCCACGACCCGCTAGGTGGCGCTGGCATCTCTGCCGATATAGAAGCACTGAGCAGCCTGGGTTGCCACTGCACCCCCATCATCAGCCAACTCTCCCTGCAAAACAGTAATCCCGACGATCAACAAATCACCAGCGCCAGTTTACTGATAGCGCAGATGCGCTCGATATTAGAAGATGCGCAAATAGACCTAATCAAAGTTGGCCAGCTCACCAGCCTCACCCATATAGAAGCCGTACATACAGTAATCAATGACTACCCCCACATACCCGTGGTGTTAGACCCTTTCACCGGCAATATTAAAGGCCACGCACTCAACCCCGCGCTATGTGAATTATTATTCCCGCTGGCCACCATTACCCTGCTTAGCGAAACCGATGCCTACCACCTTAGCAACAGCGCCGACAGCCTCAGCGCCTATGCCCATGAGCTGCTAGAGTTTGACAGCGACTATTTACTGTTTACCAACACCACCCATAAAACCCCGCAACAAAAAGTCTGCAGCCAACTCTACAGCTCCCGCGGCCTGTGTCAGCAATATGAAAGAGAACGCCTGCCAGGCCACTTTCACGGCGGCGGCGATACCTTGAGCGCGGCACTCGCCGCCTACCTGGCCCACGGCCTCAGCGTGGCCGAATCGGTACAACAGGCCCAGCACTTCACCTGGCAAGCTCTGCAAAAAGCCAAGCGGGTAGGCATGGGTGAGCTCATCCCCGATCGCATGCATTGGGCGAATGAATAAGAGTCTCTAGTTGGTAGTCGCTAGTCTCTAGAGGGTTTTACTAGCGACTAGAGACTGCCAACTAGGAACTGGCGACTAGCGACTCTTCGCCGCTGACTGTTACAATGCCCGCAAATTTCCAGCCATTGATTGTAAAGGTACGCCATGAGCCGCTCTGAAACTCTGTTTGCACAAGCCCAAAAGACTATTCCCGGTGGCGTCAATTCGCCGGTGCGCGCTTTTAAAGCCGTAGGCGGCACGCCCATTTTTATAGAGCGTGCGCAAGGCCCTTATATCTTTGATGTCGACGACAAGCGCTATGTGGATTACGTGCTGTCTTGGGGGCCGATGATTTTAGGCCACGCCCATCCCGCCATTATCAAGGCGGTACAAGAGCAGTTAGTTAAAGGCCTAAGCTTTGGCACCCCCACCGAAATAGAAACCACCTTGGCCGAAAAAATCTGCAGCATCATGCCCAACATGGATTATGTACGCATGGTCAACAGCGGCACCGAAGCCACCATGAGCGCCATACGCTTGGCCCGTGGCTACACCGGCCGCGATAAAATTATTAAATTTGAAGGCTGCTACCACGGACATTCAGACTCACTATTAGTTAAAGCCGGTTCCGGCGCCCTTACCATGGGCGTGCCCAGCTCACCGGGTGTGCCAGCAGCACTGGCCGACCACACCGTGACCCTAACTTACAATGATATAGATGGCCTTAAAAAAGCCTTTGCCGAGATAGGCGAGCAAGTGGCCTGCGTTATTGTTGAGCCGGTAGCCGGCAACATGAACTGCGTGCCACCTATACCCGGTTTCTTGCAAGCCATACGCGAGCAGTGCGACCAATACGGCAGCGTGTTTATTATTGATGAAGTGATGACCGGTTTCCGCCTAGGCTTAACCGGCGCGCAAGGTTATTACAATGTAGAAGCCGACATCACCACCTTAGGTAAAGTGATAGGCGGCGGCATGCCGGTAGGCGCCTTTGGCGGTAAAAAAGAAATTATGGAACAGATCGCGCCACTAGGTCCTGTTTATCAGGCTGGTACTTTATCGGGCAACCCTATCGCCATGGCCGCAGGCTTAACCATGTTAAACGCCATTAGTGTTGAAGGTTTTTACCAACCGCTGTTTACAAAAACGGATACTTTGATGGCAGGCTTAAACGCCGCCGCTGAAAAAGCGGGCGTGCCATTTACGACTAATCATGTAGGTACTATGTTTGGTGGTTTCTTCACTAAAGAAAAAACTATCACCAACTATCAGCAAGTCATGGCTTGCGACATCCCTGCTTTTAACCGCTTCTTCCACGGTATGTTAGACGCTGGGGTTTATTTAGCGCCTGCGTCATACGAAGCTGGGTTTATGTCAGCGGCGCATACTGATGAAGATATACAATTTACGATTGATGCCGCTGAGAAGGTTTTTGCTGGCCTGTAACTAATAAAGGGATCAGAGTCTAGCGAGCCTGACCCCGTTCACCAACGAGAATAATCATGTCCAAATCCCTACATCGCGGCCCTTACCCACACACCCGTATGCGCCGTATGCGTAGCGATGATTTTTCGCGCCGTTTAATGCGCGAAAACGTATTAACGGTTAACGATTTAATTTATCCGATGTTTGTTTTAGAAGGTAAAGGCAAAAAAGAAACGGTTGCGTCTATGCCCGGCGTTGATCGCTTAAGCATTGATTTATTAGTTGAAGAGGCGAAGCATATTGCCGCACTAGGCATACCGGCTATCGCCCTATTCCCCGTTACGCCACAAAGTGCTAAATCCGAATTTGCTGAAGAAGCCTACAACCCCGATGGCTTAGCCCAGCGTGCGGTGAAAGCGATTAAAGATGCCTGCCCCAACTTAGGTGTGATTACCGATGTCGCCCTAGACCCTTTCACGGTACACGGCCAAGACGGCATACTCGATGCCAATGGTTATGTATTAAACGACCGCACTATAGAAACGCTAGTGAAACAAGCCGCCTCCCATGCCGATGCCGGTGTCGATATCGTCGCACCCTCCGACATGATGGATGGCCGCATAGGCGCGGTTAGGCAAGCGCTGGAAGAAAATGGCCATGTTAATACCAAAATAATGGCCTACTCCGCCAAATATGCTTCGGCCTATTACGGCCCCTTCCGCGATGCGGTAGGCTCAGCAGGCAATATCAAAGGTGGCGATAAATTCAGCTACCAAATGGACCCCGCCAACAGCAACGAAGCCTTGCACGAATGTGCGCTGGACTTAGCCGAAGGCGCCGACATGATTATGGTTAAACCCGGCATGCCCTATTTAGATGTGGTGCGCCGCGTTAAAGACGAGTTGCTAGCCCCCACCTATGTGTATCAAGTCAGTGGCGAATACGCTATGCATGTAGCCGCCTTTGAAAACGGCTGGCTAAATCGTGAACAGGTTATTTTAGAATCACTGATTAGCTTTAAGCGTGCTGGCGCCGATGGTATTTTGAGCTATTTTGCGAAAGAGGCCGCAGAACTACTGCAAAAATAACAAGTTTTACCGCACATTAATGGCTTAGTGCTACACTCTTGCTATCTTTAGCCCTAAGCTAATATCACTACATAGTTAATAAACGCGAATAATAAAATCGCTCCAGGAGCCCCCAATGAAAAAAACCACTTTAGCTGGCGCTATCGCCCTAAGCTTATTATCCACCGCAGCTACCGCCGACACCTTAGGATTTCGGGTAGGTGCTAACTCTTGGCAACAAAACTTCTCAGGTGATATTCAATCAGGCAATGCTGGCACCATCGTCGACATGGAAGACACCCTAGGTTTTGATGACGAAACCAACAATAACTTTTACATCGCCTTGGAACACCCAGTACCTTTAGTTCCCAATGTAATGCTGGCCCGTACCGAGATGGAAATTAACGCCAACTCTAACAGCAGCTTTAACTTTGACGGCGTAGATTACACCAGCAACATTAAGGCCACCGCTGACCTTAGCCACACCGATGCCACCCTATACTATGAAATACTGGATAACTGGGTATCACTGGATATAGGTTTCACCGTGCGCGCCTTTGACGAAGGCTTTAGCATTAGCGGTACGGCTGGCGGCACAACCGAAAGCAGCGACTTTGATGTAGACGTCGTGCTACCCATGATTTATGTAGGTGCCCGCTTTGAATTACCTTTGTCGGGCTTGTACTTACGCGCCAGCGGTAACGGCATTAGCTATGACGGCGACAGCATACTCGATTACCAAGCCGCCATAGGTTACGAGCATGACTTAGGCCTAGGTGTAGAAGCAGGTTACCGCTCTTTTGAAATCGATTATGAAGACGGCGATGAAAGCGCAGATCTAACTATTGACGGCGCTTTCTTAGGTGTGTTTTATCACTTCTAAGTATTCGCAGCTTAAAAAGCCCTAGCTACTGCGGTGACTAGGGCTTTTTTATGCCCAATATCTATTACTATAGCTCGCTAACCCTTAACACCAATTTAATAACAACGCATAGTTGCCAGTCACCGCTTAGTAGGTTTACCCAGCAAAGCTAAAAAACGACTAGTCAAAAGACTTAACCATGTTTAAACAGTTAATCCTACTCACACTTTTATTACTTAGCAGCCAGGCCAGCCTCGCCTGCCAATGCTTATGGCAGGGCTCCTTCACCAAAGCCGCGAACAACGCCGACCTTATCGTGAGCGGTAAAGTGTTAGCGCACAAAGGCAATGCCGCCGACTTTGAAATCAGCAAAATACTCAAAGGCAAAGAATTTTTAGAGGTGATACGACTATGGGGCGATACCGGCAAACTCTGCCGACCGAATATTTACGGTTTCCCCGAACATAGCGAATGGGTATTAGCTCTGCATAAAATCACCGAAGTACCCGATGATGGCTTTAACCCCAACACCCCCAGCTTTAGTTATGGCCGGCTAGGTGATTACAGCCTCTCCAACTGCGGCGTCTACTGGCTCAAAAATGAGCACGGTTTTATTACCGGTAATATCATCAACGGCCCACGCTGGCAGTGGCAAGATGAAAAAATGAATCCCGTGCGCATAGAAGTATTGGAAGCTTATATCAATAATAAAATTGACGACAAAAAACTGATAGAAGCCGCCAAACCACAGAAGGCTCTGAAAGACCTAATGAAAAATACCCTACAGTCGCTAGAGTAGCAGTCTCTAGTCTCTAGTCTCTAAAAATCTTTTTCTAGCGACTAGCGACTAGCGACTAGCAACTCGCATTAATTCATCTAACATTTTCAATGATAAACCCCACACCCGTTTGCCTTGGTACAAATAACAGGGCAGGTCTACGGTTTGTTTACCGCGCTGCCACTGCATAGCCTGACGATTATTTTTATTCGCTAAATAATTTAATGGCAACCAAACCACTGACGCCACCTCGTAATTTAATTGTAAGTCCGGCTCATCCTCAAGCATAAATACATAGCAGCTAATCACCATAGGGCGCAGATGCTTTTTTGGTGTGGCGATAATGTCTGGCAGGCGACCTATGCAATCACTATAAGCATTGCTAGGTAATCCTATCTCCTCGTGGGTTTCCCGCTGTGCGGTCGCCATGCCGCCGCCATCGTATTTTTCCATACGGCCGCCGGGAAAACCCATCTGCCCCGACCAAGGGTCATTTTCGCGCTCGGCGCGCTGTATCATTAAGGCCTCTAGGCCCTGCTCGCCCTGCCGTAAAATAATGGCTACTGCCGAGCGATAACAGTAACGGCGATACCATTTTTTATGGGCGCGATACTGCTGTAAACGTTTAATTAAACTCTGCATAACCCTACCGGCTTAGTTATTACCTTCACCATCATAAGCGCTGGCTTAGCATTATAAAAGCCGTTAAGCTTTGCCGGTACTCACCCACAACCGCCGTAAGCTTTACCACCACATGAGCAAGCCCACACTCTTTCAATTCCAAAACTTTTACGCTGCCTATAAAACTGAGCCGGTGTTGCAAGATATTAACTGGCAATGGCAGGAGGGGCAGCAATGGGCGGTAATAGGTGACAACGGTGCCGGCAAAAGCGCACTGGCCGACGCTCTCAGCCTCAAGCTGAAAGCCCTCAAAGGCCATTACCAGCATACCGAGCAGCTAGACCCCAAGCACGACATAGTGCAATTAAGCTTTGAATTACACAAACAACTGATAGACCACGACAAGCGCTACGACAACAGCAACGAGCGCGAAGACGCCCATGATATAGGCACCCGGGTGGACAACTTTATTTTACAAGGCCGCTCTGTACACAATCAGGCTCCCTGCCCACGCTTTCAGCAACTGATTGAGCTTTGCCACATCAGCCATATTTTAGATCACGGCATACGCTATATTTCCACCGGCGAAAGCCGCAAGGTGATGCTGGCAAAAGCGCTGTACACCGAACCTAAAGTATTAATTATCGACAACCCCTTCGAGGGTCTAGATGCACAGTCGCAGCAAGATTTACAAAGCCTATTAGACCAAGCCTTACACAGCCGCATTAATATTATGCTACTGCTACAAAGCCCTGAACGGCTGCCACAGGCCATTAGCCATGTGCTAGTACTGGAACAAGGTCGGCTAATACTGCAGGGCGAACGCGAACAAGTACTGGCCCAACTTAACCAGGCTCAGGCCGCCAACAGCGACGCCTTAGCGGAACTGCCCCCTGCCGCAAAACGCAACTACCACATAGACAACTCACAGCCTTTATTAGATTTACAGCAGGTCAATGTCAGCTACCACGAGCAAGCGGTGCTCACCGACATTAATTGGCAATTACAGCCCGGCCAGCATTGCCATATCAGCGGCCCCAATGGCGCCGGAAAATCTACCCTGCTCAGTATGATTTGCGGTGACAACCACAAAGCCTATGGCCAAAACATTTCCCTATTTGGCCGCAAACGCGGCAGCGGCGAAAGTATTTGGGAAATCAAACAAAAGTTTGGCCTGGTCAACACCCAGCTACAGCTTAACCACGTTAGCCGTATGCGCGTCACCGAGGTAGTGGCCTCCGGTTTATTTGATACCGTAGGCCTTTATGATAATTGCGCTGGCAAACAAAAAGACATAGTCAGGCAATGGCTACATTTTATTGGTCTAGATCATTTAGCCAAGAGCCGATTTGAGCAACTCTCCTTTGGCCAACAACGCTTAGTGCTATTAGCCAGAGCCATGGTGAAAAGCCCGTTAATATTAATATTAGATGAGCCCTGCTTAGGTTTGGACAGCGCCCACAGGCAGCAAATTTTACGCATAGTCGACCACATAGCCAACAGCGGCCGCAGCCATATTTTATATGTTAGCCACGAGGCTGAACAAATCCCCCTGTGCATTAATCAACAGTTACAACTTGCCCCCCACCCTAACGGCGGTTACACCGCATCAGTCAATGACATAACTCACTTATAGGATTTACCATGTCACACTACAACGTTAACTACTCGGCAGTAGCACCCACGCTAACCGCCAACTGGCAAGACCCACTCTGGCAAGCAGCGGCGGTGATTCCGATTAATCATTTCCGCGAAGAAAGCTCAGATCACCGCCCCATCACCCAAGCCAAGTTGCTATACAGCGACGAGGGCATACACGGTATTTTTCAGGTGCAAGATCGCTATGTGCGCTGTGTGCAACAACAGTTTCAAAGCTTGGTATGCAAAGACAGCTGCGTAGAAATTTATTTTCAGCCTAAGAGTGATCGTGGCTATATGAATTTTGAAATCAGCGGCAACACCACCCTATTAAGTTATTACATCACCGATGCTGAGCGTGCCCCCGGCGGCTTTAAAGAGTTTGTTGAAATCACACCGCAACAGGGACAGCAAGTCAAGATAGTCAGCAGCCTGCCGCAGGTGGTAGAGCCCGAGCTAACCGAGGCTACTGAGTGGACGCTGCAATTTTTTGTGCCCTTTAGTTTATTGGCCCACTACGTAGGCGACCTAGGCAGCATTAAAGGCCAGCAATGGCGCTGCAATTTATTTAAATGTGGCGACGAAACCTCACAGCCACACTGGGCCTCTTGGCAGCCCGTGCCCGAGCTCAACTTTCATGTGCCAGCCACCTTTGGCCATATTGTGTTTGCTTAAATAATCATTATAGAAACACAGTGTTGCCAGCGGCATCACGCTTAAATACTGGCGCGATGCCGCAACTGCCATTACAGTGAGTAGTAACAGTAACTACTTACCACTAACTGTAACTACTAGCACTAACAACAATGCCGTAGAGGTCGCCATGCAGCAGTCATTGATTATGAGTTTCATCGCCGAAGACCGGCCCGGCATCGTCGACGCCCTTTCTGAAGTGATAGCTCAGCAACAGGGTAATTGGCTAGAAAGCCGTTTAACGCGTTTAGGCGGCCAGTTTACCGGCATAGTCCGTATAGAAATTAATGAAGATGCAGTAGACGATTTAGAAAACTCCTTACAAGGCTTAGCCGTAAAAGGCATTACTTACACGCTCAACGCCAATCACGCTGGCGTAAGCAACGAAGAATTATTCCCGGTTAATTTTAAAGTTACCGGCGACGACAGGCCCGGCATAGTGAAAGAGCTATCGTCACTGATGGCCAACTGCGGTGCCAATATAGAAAGTTTAAATACCTATATCAGCCACGCCCCTTGGTCAGGCGGTCTACTGTTTACTATGGAAGGCAGCGCCACCTTGCCGCCAACCTTGGGCAAGGGTCATTTACGTAGCAAGCTAGAAGGTATTTCTGACGATTTAATCGTGGAAATAGATCCCGCCTAATTCACTGCTGCCCCACAAATTATGGAAGCATGACTTCGGTGTTGATTGTTGTGACCTTCGCCAGCATGGATGCTGGCGCGGAGCCTGCCCCACGAGCACCACGAGTGCTTTGGGTACAGGGATGTATTTACGGCGTGTCACGGCAATCAATACCGGAGTCATGTCTCGAAAGCAGCGATTAAGCTAACCGAGCCCAATCGAACAGTCACCATGCACCATGCACCATGCATCTAATATTTAGGGACACTAGTGCCCCTAATCCACTTGTTAAAACAACTCCCTAAACCATTGCAACACACCCTTAACACTGGTGCTGCAAGGGGCTTTTTGCTGTGGCGCACTACCCTGTAAAAAAGGCACGTAGCGGGCATTATCGCAGGGGCCACTGCTCAGTAGGCCGCTGTCGCTGTCCACCCAGTGGTAGGTCACCCCCGCGGGGGGCTCTAAATTAATAGGCTGCCGACTGACGCGGGCAAATAATTCACGCCAGACTTTTAACGCACCACCGGCACCGGTTATACCCGCACTTTGGTTATCGTCGCGGCCCATCCACACCACTGCTAAATAATCACCAGCAAAACCGGCAAACCAAGAGTCGCGCAAATCATTGGTACTGCCGGTTTTACCCGCCACGGCAAAATCTTCCCGCAGACGCTGGTATACGGTTTTGCCAGTGCCTTCACGCACCACTTCCATCATCGAGTAGTGCAATAGGTGCATCACCGCGGCATCAACCACGGGCTGTGACTGCACCGGATAACGCGCTAAGGTTTTGCCCTGCTGATCACTGATTTGGGTAATGGCCCGCAACGGTCGACTCACCCCGTGGCTGGCTATGGTTTGATACATTTGCGCCACCTCTAAAGGCGACAACTCACCCGCACCCAATAATAAGGCAGGCACCGCGGGCAGCTTGCGGCTTACCCCTAAACGTTCAACCATATTCAGCACCGGCTCTATGCCCAGCTGCATGCCCAAACGGGCGGTCGCCTGATTGTAGGATTGCGCCAAGGCGTTATGCAGCAACACTGAACCGTGGCTTTTCCTATCAAAGTTTTGTGGCTGCCACAGGCTGCCATCACCGCCTTCAACCGCTACCGGGCTATCACTTATAGGCGTTACTAACGTGTAACGTTTGGGTTGTTCCAGTGCGGTCAAATACACTGCCGGTTTAATTAGCGAGCCTATAGGCCGCACCGCATCCAAGGCGCGGTTAAAACCGGCATAGCGCATTTCGCGGCCGCCCACCAACGCGACTATATCGCCACTGTTAACATCGCTCACCACCACCGCACCCTCGGTGCTCTCATCCAGCGTTTTTACCACGGCGCTTAGGCTTTGCTCGGCGTGGCGCTGCACGATGGGATCAAAAGCGGTGTATATCTGCAAGCCTTGGGTTTGCAACTCTTGCTCGCTGTAATCCCTACGCAGCTGCCTACGTACTAAATCTAAATAGGCGGGAAACACCACCGCCACAGCGCTGGGCTTGGCCAAGCCCAAACTATTTATTTGATAAAAATCACTTTGCTGTGGGGTAATTAATTGGTGCTGGGCCATCAGCTTTAGCACCACATCGCGGCGTGCTTCGGCGCGCTCGGGATGCCGCCAAGGGTCGTAATAGGATGGCCCTTTAACTATGCCCACTAACAACGCTATTTGGCCGGGGTTTAATTCATATAAGGGGCGATTAAAATAATGCTGACTAGCCAAGGCAAAACCGTGAATTGCGCGCGGGCCTTCTTGCCCTAAATAGATCTCATTAATATAGGATTCTAAAATTTTATCTTTGCTGTAATGCAGCTCTACCAATAAGGTCATCACCGCTTCGGTGGCCTTGCGCCACAAACTGCGGCTGCGGCTGAGAAAAACATTTTTAACCAGCTGCTGGGTAATGGTACTGCCGCCCTGCACCGTGCGGCCGGCTTTGATATTGGCGATTAATGCGCGGGCTATAGCCTTGGGCGACAAACCCCAGTGGCTATAAAAATCTCTATCTTCTACTAATAATAAAATTTCCCGCAGGCTTAGCGGCACTTCTTCTAACTGTACCAGTAGGCGATCTTCTTTATGGCTGGCGTATATGCTGCCTATTTCTACCGGCTCTAAGCTGACTTGATCTAGGGCACTGCCCCAGGCCGAACGTAAGCCCGTCACCCGCTCATTCACCAGTTGCAGCTGAAAGCGTTGCGAGGGTTGTTCGCCATTGCCGCGCGTCACCACGCTAAAATGCTGACCCTGCTGCCAATAACTACCGGGGCGGCGGCCATCACTGTTTAATTGATAACCTAATAAGGTCAATTCATAACGCAAATCATCCGCTTGCAAAAATTGCCCGGCCCGCAGGGTTAATGCTCGGCTGTATACCCGCGCCGGAGATTGCCACTGGCGCTCGTTTAAACCGTAACGCACATTGGCATCGAGCATAATAAAAACAACCGCCAACAACACGCTAAGGCTGGCGATTAATTTCCACCAAGGGAATTTTGCTGAGGTTTTTTTGCTACTACGAGGGCGGCTGGTTTTGTCTTTTTTTGTCATGGCGAGAGTCTATCACGCCGACCATTAATTCTTTAAGCGACATTGCAAAGCACATCACAACCGGGATAATAGCCCACCATGACATTGCAGCCCCATACACAGCACAGGAATTCAGCCATGAAGCAATACCACATTTACGGCCTAGGCGCGGCCTTGGTAGACACAGAAATAGAAGTGCAAGACCAAGAGCTAAGCGCCATGGCTGTGGATAAAGGCCTGATGACCTTAGTGGATGAGGCCAGGCAGCATGAATTACTCAGCCACTTGCAAGGCCATTTAGTGCATTCTAAACGCGCCTGCGGCGGTTCGGCCTGCAACACTATTATCGCCGCCAGTTATTTTGGTGCCCGTAATTACTACAGCTGCAAGGTCGCCAACGACGACAACGGCCAGTTTTATCTAGATGACTTAAAAGCCGCGCAAGTCGATAGCGACTTTGCTAGCGTCAAGCCCGAGGGAATTACCGGTAAATGTTTGGTGCTTATTACCCCCGATGCTGAGCGCAGCATGAATACCTTTTTAGGGATTAGCGAAACCTTGTCTGAGCAAGAGCTTAATGCCGACGCCATCGCCAATTCTGAATACCTGTATTACGAAGGCTATCTTGTTACCTCTGCTACTGGCCGCGCCGCCGCGATCAAAGCGAGGGAGATTGCCGAGCAACATCAGGTTAAAACCGCCATCAGCCTGTCCGACCCCGGCATGGTGCAGTTTTTTAAAGAGGGCTTAATCGCAATGATAGGCGATGGCGTAGACTTGCTGTTTTGCAATGAGGCCGAAGCCATGGGCTGGGGCAACAGCAACAACCTAGCTGAAGCGGTCGCCACCCTAAAAACCTTGGCCAAGCAATTTGTCGTTACCTTAGGCGCCAAAGGCGCGCTACTGTTTGATGGCGAGCAGCTCATAGAAATAGCTGGCCATCCCGTTACAGCGGTAGACAGCAATGGCGCAGGCGATATGTTTGCCGGTGCCTTCTTATATGCCCTCAGCCAGGGCCAGAGCTTTAGCCAAGCCGGTCAACTCGCCTGCCGCGCTGCGGCCGAGGTGGTTAGCCACTACGGCCCCCGCCTCAACGCCAGCCAACACCAGCAGCTGCTCAGCAACCACGGCTAAGCCAAACTGTCAGGTCCAGAGAATCTGGGCCTGTATTTGCCAGCAAAACCTCCTTTTGTAAGCCATACTATAAGTGACTACCACTTGCCGTAGCTTATCTTATGAGTCAACAACCCTCTTATGCAGACCTAAGCGCCGAAGTTCAACAACTTAAAGCCGAGCTAGCTCGCCTGCGCACTAGCGACCACCGAGCCTTAAGCAGCCAATGGTTTCAGCTAATTAATCACGATCGGCTCAACGCCCAAAACCTGTTGCAAATCATGGCGGAGCTGGCAGCTCATATCCAGGTTAGCAGCGTGGCGCTGTGCCTCTATGATGGCGATAAAAAAATCTTTCACCCGCTGCTGTCATACCCCATTATCAACAGCAATGAAGAACACCGCAGCAATACTCCCAACAAACGCTACCCCTATATCACCCAGCAGTTGTTGGCAGGGCAAAACGTAGTCATCAATAACCTCAATAATTTACCCAGCGACAGCTCAGAGCGGCAAGGATTAACACAGCAAAGCCAACCAAGCCTACTCTCTATACCCGTAATGCATCACGGCAAACTACAAGCCGTAGTGGATTTACACAGCGACCAAAAACCTAAGCAGTGGCCTAGCGCCGATATAGAGCTGGCGTCTATAGCCGCACATATACTGTTTCAGGGCTTACAATTATTAGAGAGCAATAGCTTTACAGAATGGTTAAGCAATTACAGCCAACAGCTGTCTAAAACCACCAGTATAGAAAACATAGAACACTGCATGCGCGAGCTATGTCAGCTTATCGATGTAGACGGCATGAATTTACTGATACCCGACAATGCCACCAAGCACGGCATAAAAGTAACCTGCTGCTACCCCACTATAGCTGAAGATCAACTTGCGCAGACGCCTATTGATTTACAAAGTTTTCCCTGGACTTACCAGCAAGTTATCAATAACAAACCTGTCATCATTAACGACATTGAGCATCTGCCTACAGAAGCCAAGCTAGACCAGCAACTACTACGTGATAGCAAAAACTACTCCTACGTCATTTTACCGCTGCACCACAAGGGTCAAATCAGCGCAGTGGTAGATTTATATACCACTGACCGTCGGCACCAATGGCTAACTAAAGAAATAGAACAAATTAAAAAGGTGTTGCCGCTGTTATATACCGCCTATGAACAACTACAATTGCAACGTCGCCGCCAAGAATCATTGGCTACACTACAGCTAGTCATGGAAAGCACTAACGTAGGCTACTGCATAATTAATCAAGATTTATCCGAGTTTTTCTTCAGCACCTCCACTGCCATCATGCTGGGCTACCCCAGCAGCCAAGAGCTCACACCTACTTGGGTAAATAATTATTTACTATGGAACAAAGCGGTCAGCAAAAAAGACATAGACATGCGCAATCAGGTCTTTGCCAGCGGTAAAAAACAATCACAAACCCTAAAAGTTCGCACCTGTGACAATCACCCTATGTGGGTCATGGCGACCTACGTGCCCAACAGCCACCACAAGAATGGTCGGGTAGAAACATTACTCGTAGGTTACAGCGACATTAGTAGCCAAATAGAAAAACAAACCGCGCTAAAAAAAGCACGCATAGAAGCTGAGACTGCCAATGCTGCGAAAAGTGAATTTTTAGCACGCATGAGCCACGAAATACGCACCCCTATGAATGCCATTATTGGCATGAGTCATCTTATTCAAGACACCAGGTTAACTGAAGCGCAACAGGAACAAATCGATCATATAGACCAAGCGGCACAAAATCTTTTAGCCATTATCAATGACATACTGGATTTTTCAAAAATAGAATCAGGCAAGCTAGAGCTAGAAGCCACCGAATTTGATCTATACACACTACTAGATCAAGCCGTACATGTTGCCACCTTCCACGACAGTGACCGCCAACAGGAATTAATTTTAGATATAGCCGACAACGTCCCACAATACTTAATAGGTGACTCTTTACGTATCAACCAAGTTTTAACCAACCTGCTCAGCAATGCTGTTAAATTTACCCCTAAAGGCAATATCATCTTGCAGGTTAAAGCGCAAAATAAAGCACCCTATACGCAGCTATGTTTTTTGATTCGGGATAAGGGTATAGGCATGAATCAGCAACAAATAAAAAACCTATTTCAGCCATTTTCACAAGCTGACGGCAGCATATCCAGAGAGTTTGGCGGCACCGGATTAGGCCTAAGCATAGTCAAACGCTTAGTCGAACTAATGGACAGTAGCATCAAAGTAAAAAGTCAGTCCGGTGCAGGCACCGAGTTTCGGTTTTCCCTACAACTCAAGGTCATTAACCTCAGCTCACAACAGCTGCCGAAATTAAAACAGTTGCGTACTCTAGTAGTCGATGATAACAGCCAAGCTAGGCAAGCCATATGTAATATAGCACGCACACTCAAGCTATCAGTAGAAGAGGCCGACAGTGCACAGCAGGCCATTGCAATACTAAAAAATCAAAAATCAGAAGAAAACTTCGACTTAGTATTAATGGATTACCGCATGCCTGGCATTGACGGCTTGCAAGCCGCTCAGCTCATCAAACACGACCAAAGTATCAATTATGCACCAACCGTTATTATGATCTCTTCCTGCGACCGCGAGGAAGTCATGAACAATGACCTTAGTCGCAACATAGCAGGATTCTTAAGTAAGCCTGTTAGCCCGTCAAAGTTATATAACAGCGTCAATCAGCTCTATCAACAAGTACGACACACGACACCGATTCATCTAGACACCTCCGACGCCAATTCATCAGGCCTTAACGGCCTTAGAGTGCTATTAGTAGAAGACAATATTGTTAACCAAAAAGTCGCCGTAGGCATATTAAAAAAGAAAAATATTTCCACCACCATTGTTAACAATGGCCAAGAAGCCATAGATATTTTAATGGAGCGCAGCAAAGACTTTGACGCAGTACTGATGGATATAGAAATGCCGAAAATTGACGGCTACCAAGCAACCCATTTCATACGCCAGCAACTGCATTTGAGCATACCCATTATCGCCATGACCGCACATGCTATGAGCAGCGACCGCAACAAATGTTTGGACGCTGGCATGAACGCCCATATACATAAACCCATAAATCCAGACTTACTCTATCAAACACTGCATACACTATGCCGAAACACTGCATAAACGACTAGCAATACCGCCTTCAACCACCGTATTATCTGGCGACTAAAACTATATGGACAGTCAAGAACTTAAGCGATTACGTGAACAAGTCGCCAAGCTCAGCGTCGAAAAAACCGCGCTGCAGCAACGCCTGTCTGAGCTACCGAATAATGAAGAGCAAGAATTAGCCGCATGGCTAGACAGTTGTAGTAGTGCCATCCATATAGAGCAGCTAGACCTACTACTGGGCAACGTCGTCAACTACCTTCATGCCGATGGCGCCACACTGTCTATCTATCAACATGATGCACAATATGTTGCTATGACGGTTTGCTATCCCGTTGTTAACAGCCATGAAAAATTACTCTGTGATTACAGTATTGACGAGTACCCATGGAGCTGGCAGCAATTACTCACAGGGCAGACACTAATACTCAACGCTCTAGACGATATCCCAAAGCAATACACTCAAGATCTTAGCTTTTATCAAAAGCTAAACCAACCTTCCTCCATTCAAGTACCGCTGATGTTTGAGGAAAGAGTTCAAGGCCTGCTAGAGCTACACAGCCAAGGTAGAAGCCACCACTGGCGCGATATAGATATAAGAATGTTAGAAAGACTATCGCAACCCTTTTTCTCGGCCTGCAATAGAATAATCAAAGACAATATAGATAGAGAAGGTTTGGTGCTGCTGCAACAGCTTATCCATAACACCGGAGTGAGTTACGCACTATTAAACCACCAGCGCAGCTTATATACCTTTGGTTCAAACATGGCCAGCATGTTCAATCTACCCGCCAATACGCCACTAAACCCACAGTTATTTGACCAGCAATGGTGGCAGACTATTTTTGAACAGGGCAACCTAACGCCCTTGGTAATGGAATGGATAGCAGCTGACGGCAGCCGTAAGTTTTTTTCATGCACACCGACTATCATTCACCACAATACCGAGCAAAAGCCTGATACC
Source organism: Dasania marina DSM 21967 (assembly GCF_000373485.1). Taxonomy (NCBI): domain Bacteria; kingdom Pseudomonadati; phylum Pseudomonadota; class Gammaproteobacteria; order Cellvibrionales; family Spongiibacteraceae; genus Dasania; species Dasania marina. Next base: position 20,431 of record NZ_KB891580.1, on the reverse strand, counting down.
GTATTAATAGGCTATACCGATATCACCCAGCTACAAACTAAAACCATTGACTCACAGTGGTTAATTAACATACTGCAAAAATTACATATTTCACCCGACATGGAAACCATACAGCACATCTTGGGCGAACTGCTTAAGCATGTGAACGCTTCGGGGGTTATCATATCGTTAGATAACGCCATCATCACCACCGAGTCCGCTGATGACGCCATGGTCAAAAACGTTTATCAGCAGCATGACGCCAAAAAAGTAACTCAACTACACGATGATATCTACCAAATACTTAAAACGAAAAAAACCTTATTTTTTTCGTCTCTAGATTCAGCGCCACAGCAGCTGCTTAACAACAAAGAGCATATGAGCATCTTGCAGTCCATAGCAATAAAAGGCCTGTATTCCATAAAATTTAAGCGACCCAACGGCGAATCAGCCATTATTATTTTAGACTGGGACAAACAACACGAAATACCCAAGCTTGAACTTATAGAAACCACCCTTTTATCGGTAGGTGATACTATCTTTGCCGTGATAGATCAAATTAGTGATAAAAAAATCTTACAGACAAAAATATCACAAGAACAATGGCTAACCACACAAATTGATAAGCTCTATCGCAGCAACTACCCCATAGAGTCCGCCGTTAACCAAGTACTTAAAGCGCTATGTCGCTATGTTAATGCTGAGCGTATTTTTATACGCCACAGGAAAGAAAACTCCGGCATTTATAAATTGAGCTACCAATATTGCGAACCCGGCATAGCCAGCATTAAAGACACGGTTGGCGCTGAAATTGATTTAAGTAATCTGCCGCCAGAACATATTTTAATGTTAGGTAAGCCGCAAGCTATTAACAATATGGAGGGGAAGATTAAAAGCCTTGCCGCCAAAAAAAATCTCGTACTGCATGAAGACCCGATACAGGCCACCTTAATGATGCCCTTATTTGGCATAGAGGGGATACCGGCTTATATCGCAGTAGACTGCCTAACCCGCAGCCATGAATGGACTAAAGAACATGAACAAGTGGTGCAAGCTATAGGTGACGCCATTTGTATGACACACGATAGACAGGACATTTACTACCGGCTGCTCAACAGCGAGCAACGCTTTAGCATGGCCATGGAGGCCTCGCAAAATGGCATTTGGGAGTGGCAACTAGACAGCGATGAAATTTACGTCAGCCCAGGCTGCTCCAAATTATTTGGCTTCACCCACCAAGAAACCCATATACAGTTCAACCAAGACCGCATACTAAAACGCATACATGATGATGACAAAGCGATGTTTTTGTCAGAACTGGACAAACTACTGCAACACAACCTTCCTTTTGAAAACACAAAAATTCGTTTCATCACCAAAGAAAATACTATTATCTGGTGTTACTCAAGAAAAAAATTTACCAGCTGGAACAGCCAAGGGAAACCAACTCGACTCATAGGCGTCATCATTAATATTAGCGATTTCATTAAACAGCAGCAGGCCTTAGACAAGGCGCGCATAGAAGCCGAACAGGCCAACAATGAAAAGAATGACTTTCTTGCCCGCATGAGCCATGAGATACGCACCCCCATGAACGCCATCATAGGTTTGTCACATTTAGTTAAAGACACCCCCTTAAATGAAAAACAACACGACTTTATAACGCATATACACTCTGCCGCTAACAGCTTGCTGGGTATTATTAACGACATTTTAGATTACTCAAAAATTGCCGCGGGAAAACTCATCTTAAACAATACTAATTTTGATTTTGAGGATTGCTTAAATCAAGTCATACGCATCAATTCTTTTCTCACTGATCAAAAATCACTACAACTACTACTTGATCACGACAGCCATATTCCCAAAAAACTCTTTGGCGACAACTTACGCCTCTCACAAATTTTAACTAACTTGCTAAGTAATGCCGTTAAATTTACCGAGCAAGGCGACATTATTGTAAAAACCCAGTTATTAGCCCTAGAGAAGCAGCATGCCAAAATACAAATCAATGTCATAGATTCTGGCATGGGTATTAGTGACAATTATATACAACAGTTATTTGACCCTTTCAGCCAAGCCGACGGCACTATCTCTAGGCGCTTTGGTGGAACCGGCCTAGGACTAACCATAGTGCAACACTTGGCCTCATTAATGGGCGGCAATATAGGCGTAGTCAGTGAGTTAAATAAGGGCACCAACTTTACCTTAACGCTAAGCTTTGCCTTGGCTAAAAAACACACTAATGATCAACAACGCTTGCGCAGCGAGCGCTATGATAAACAATTGCAAGGCCTGCACATTTTAGTGGCCGAAGACAATATCGTTAATCAAAAAGTCGCTGCCGGTATACTCAGAAAAAAAGGTATCAACTGCCAGTTTGCCAACAATGGCCAAGAAGCCATTAACTTACTGCAAGAACGGGGCAATCACTACGATGCGATTTTAATGGATATTGAGATGCCCGATGTTGACGGCTACCAAGCGTCTACTTATATACGACAAACCCTGCACAACAACATACCTATAATCGCCATGACCGCACACGCCATGTCTGGCGATGCCGATAAAGCTATGGCTGCAGGCATGAATGCCCACGTCACCAAACCCATCAACCCTGACACGCTGTATGAGGCGCTTAGCCAACAGCTGTCGCCGCGTTAAAACCGCCAGTCTTTTTGCGCTATGCTATACAGCAACTGCCAACCCCCCTTGTTTGCAATAAAAACCAACGCGCAATAACAGGACAACTATGAAATACCTATGCAACATCACCCTGCTCGCTCTTTTGTTACTCAGCGCCTGTAGCACTACCCCGCCACTTTTAGCGCTAAGCCCCGAGCAGGCAGCGGCCAAGCGTGGCTACGCTATAGTCAAAGCGGTCAAACAAGTGCAGGACTACCGCCTTAGCGGCTGGTCCTATATCGACCAACAAAATCTAGTGATGTACTCCAGCCCTAAGCGCCATTATCTACTCACACTTAAACAGCGCTGCCACGATTTACGCTCTATCGACAATATTGCCCTAGACACCCGCACTGGCGTATTAATGGCAGGCCTAGACGCCATTAAAATTCTGCCGCGCCACGGAATGGTATTACAACCCTGCTATATAGAAGGCATCTATTTGCTAGAAAAAATAAAGCCGCAACCCGACTCCGGCACTAGCAGCGATGAAGCTAACACGCTTGCTGCGCGATAACCGGCACAGCCCTAGCCAAGGCTATTTCGCGTTCATTAATATCGGCGCGGTAGGCCAGCACCTCTACCCCTGCCGCCAGCGCTTCTCTAAACGTGTCAGCATAAGTACTATCAATTAAATCCGCCGGGGCCACGCTGCGAATACCGCTGTGCTGCACACAAAACAACAACACCGCTCTATGACCCTGCTGCTTAACCATCATTAACTCCCGCAGATGTTTGCTACCGCGGGCGCTAACCGCATCGGGAAACACCCCCAAACCGCTGTCGGCGCAGGCTAATAAGGTGACGCTTTTCACCTCCACAAAACACTGCTCACCCTCAGCACTTTGCAGCCATATATCAATGCGGCTTTTTTCATCACCATACTTTTGCTCGGTGCGCAGCTGACTATAGCCCTGCAAAGGCGCTATCAGCCCCGACGCTATAGCTTCTACCACCAGCGCATTGGCCTTGGCCGAGTGTATGCCTATCCAATGGCCAGCTGCGGTTTGCGCCAGCTCCCATGTGTGACGGTATTTTCTTTTTGGATTATCCGACGTTGATAACCACACCTGGCTACCGGGCTGGTCACAGCCAGTCATCGCCCCGGTATTAGGGCAGTGCACGGTAATTTCCTCACCATTAGGCAGGCGCACATCGGCTAAAAAACGCTTATAACGCCGCAATAACAAAGCGGGCTGTAATAGGGGCCACTGCATAGGACACTCTCATTTATTAATACGTTATAATTCAATAACTTAACCACAGCCTTTAGCCGCCAAGCTGCACAAAGCAGGAAACTCTAGCGCAAAACCACTTAATCTGGTACTTTTGCCCCCTTAAACATTGTCTGAACATTGTCAGCAGCGAAATTATTCGGCCCAGGCGCACCCTAGGTAATGCTAACAAGGTATTTTTGAGCACATCATTGGGATTGAGTAATGCCAGTAAAAAAACAACAGTCGGCAAGCGATTTTAAAAACTTCACGCCTTATAAGCCGAAGAAAACCGAAGAGTACATGAACGAAGCCCAGCGCGAGCATTTTCGTGGCATCTTGCTTTCGTGGAAATCGGAACTCATGGAAGAAGTTGACCGCACCGTTTCGCATATGAAAGACGACGCCGCCAACTTTCCCGACCCCGCTGACCGTGCAACGCAAGAAGAAGAGTTCAGCCTAGAATTACGTACCCGCGATCGCGAGCGCAAACTGATTAAAAAAATTGATAAGACCATAGATCTTATCGACTCTGATGATTACGGCTACTGCGACACCTGTGGTGTAGAAATAGGCATTAAGCGCTTAGAAGCGCGCCCCACCGCCACCATGTGTATAGACTGCAAAACCTTAGACGAAATCAAAGAAAAACAGCAGTTAGGTTAAGCCTAACCAACTCCTAAAAAGGCAGTGCTTATCACTGCCTTTTTTATTGCTCATTTTTTAGCTACATCGTACAGCGTCTTATGACTCTACACTCCGCCCCCAACAGCGCCGCCACGTATATTGGCCGCTTCGCGCCCTCGCCTACCGGCCCGTTACATATTGGCTCGCTTATCGCCGCCCTAGCCAGCTATTTGGATGCCAAAGCGCAACAGGGCTTGTGGTTACTGCGCATGGAAGACCTAGACCCACCTCGCGAACAAGCCGGCGCGGCGCAAAGCATACTGCACTGCCTGCAAAGCCACGGACTTCACTGGGATGGCGAGGTACTGTGGCAAAGCCAGCAGCAACAACGTTATCAAAATGCGGTGGCGCAACTGTTAGCCGAGGACAAGGCTTTTTACTGCCGTTGCAGCCGCAGCCAATTGGCGGCGCAACGAGGAATACACCGAGGCAATTGCCAAGCGCAAGCACCCTATAGCCATTGCGCTGTGCGCTTGGCCGTCACCGAGCAAACCCTAGGCTTTGACGACCCACTACAGGGCCGCTTGCAACAAGCCTTAGCCAGCGAGGTCGGCGACTTTGTGATACAACGTAAAGACCAGCTGTTTGCCTACCAATTAGCGGTCGTGTTAGACGATGCCTTACAGGGCGTCAGCCATGTGGTGCGCGGTTCCGACTTATTGGACTCCACCCCCAGGCAATTATTGTTACAACAACAACTGGCCCTGGCCACACCAAAGTATGTACACATCCCCATTATCGCCAACAGCGTGGGCGACAAACTCAGCAAGCAAACCTTTGCCCCGGCATTGGCAACGCAGCAAGCCTGCCTCAACTTATTAAAAGCACTGTTTTTTTTAAACCAGCCTTTACCACCCAAAACACAGCAGCAGAACTGCCAACAGATTTTACACTGGGCGATAGCGCACTGGTCGCTGGCCGCCGTGCCCCACTGCAGCGCTATCGATGAAATATGTTTGCAGCACTTTGCATCTTAAGCAGAGCTTGAGTAGTATCAAAACCCAATAAACTAGCTCTGCTACTACGTTTACCACTGCCATCAACAGCGAAGCCCTTATGCGTATTAACCCCGCCCTGCTGCTACTGATTTTGCTGCTTATCGTTTTTACGCCATCTATACATGAGTGGATTACCGAAACCGACAGCGCCTGGTACCGGCCTTATATCGTCTGGCTGGGTTTAATTATTTTTGTGTACTGGGGTCAGCGGAGCACCACCAATAATGAACATTGATTTATGGCAGCTGTCGCTGTTTGGCATTGCCTATCTTTTATTGTTGTTTGCCATTGCCAGCATGGCCGAACGCGGCCTCATCCCTGAAAAAGTCATACGCCATCCTTTAGTCTACGTGCTATCGCTAGGGGTGTTTGCCAGCGCCTTTGCCATCTATGGGGTTATCGGCCTAGCCCACGAATACGGCTACGGCTTTCTCTCTTACTATTTTGGTATAGCAGGCGCTTTTATTTTTGCGCCGTTAATGTTGCTACCTTTATTACGTATTTGCCGCAGCCAAATGCACAGCTCACTGGCTGATGTTTTAACCTTTCGCTATCACAGCCAATGGGCAGGCTCGGTGATGACCATCTTTATGTTGCTGGCGGTAATGCCGTTACTGGCCATGCAAATTCAGGCGGTGTCCGACTCCCTGCATATTTTATCCACCGATAGCACCCAGCTATTCAGCAATGAAACCCGTCACAACAATGTGGCCCTAGTGTTTTGTTTAATTATTTCAGCCTTTACTATTTCTTTTGGCTCCAGCCACATCACCACCCACGAACGCCACAATGGCCTAGTCGCCGCCATCGCCTTTGAATCACTAATTAAATTACTAGGGCTATTAACCGCTGGCGGGGTCGCGTTATTTTATGTGTTTGATGGCCCTGCCGATCTAGACCAGTGGCTGCTAAACAACCCGCAAACCTTCGCTCTACTCAACACCCCCATGCGGGAAGACTCTGCCCGCTCCATGCTGTTGATTTTCTTTTCCGCAGTGGTGGCCATGCCTCACTTATTCCATATGATTTTTGCCGAAAACCCCAATATTAAAGCAGTGCGCACCGCCATTTGGGGCATGCCCCTGCTGATGCTGCTAATGAGCATACCGGTGCTGCCTATTTTATGGGCGGGTTTTAAGCTCGACAGCGTGCTGCCTTCCGATTATTTTCCTCTAGGTATAGGCATAGAGCTCAAGCAAACGTGGCTGGCCATGGCGGTTTTTATTGCCGGCTTATCTGCCGCCAGCGGTGCCATTATCGTTACCACCCTAGCACTAGCCTCTATGTGCTTAAAACATTTAGTACTGCCCTTTTATAAACCCAGCCATAAAAAAGATATTTACCGCTGGCTACTGTTAATACGTCGCTCGTTAATGGTGGCGATTATTTTAGCGGGCTATGCTTTTTTCCGCTTAATCGTCGGCTATGAATCACTGTCGGGTTTATCACTGGCCTCACTCATCGCCGGCTTACAATTTTTACCCGGCATACTGGCCGCCCTGTATTGGCAAAAAGCCAACCGCAATGGTTTTTTGGCGGGCTTAACCGCGGGGTTTATCGTATGGTTTTTCACCCTGCTACTGCCTATAGTGAGCGAGTTTAACCCCGAGTTTATTCGTCATTTTTATTTTAATTACAGCTACGGCGATTTATGGAATGCCTCCACTATCGTGTCGTTGCTGTGTAATATCGTCACCTTTATTACTGTGTCTTTAGCTACCTACACTAGGCCAGAAGAAATAGCCGCCGCCGAGTTTTGCTCCTCCGATGATTTAAATCGCCCGACTAGGCAGCGGCTGCGCACCAAAAACCCACAGGAAATGAAAGACAAACTGGCCGCGGCTCTGGGGCTACACACCGCCAGCCGAGAAGTGGATAGAGCACTAGAAGAATTGGATATTACTATCTACGAAACCCGGCCGCTGGCATTAAGACGGCTACGCTTTCGTTTAGAGGCCAATCTTTCTAGCCTACTGGGGCCGGCGGTAGCACACGATATGATTATTCAACTGCTAGCCACCAACGAGCATGAGTTTGGCGAGCGTGATGACTTGAATTTAATTGAAGATCAACTGGAAGGCCACAAACACAATCTCACCGGCTTGGCTGCCGACCTCGACAGCCTCAGGCGCTACCACCGTCAAACCCTACAAGATTTACCGGTAGGGGTTTGCTCTATCAGCCAAGACCACGAGATATTAATGTGGAACGACAGCATAGCCAGCATCACCACTATAGACACGCAAGCGGTCACCGGCTCACTGCTACATAAGTTACCCGCTCCTTGGGGGGCGCTACTGCACCGCTTTATCCAGCAACCGGAATTACACCTATATAAACAATATGTAGAAATCAACGGCGCGGCCACCTGGGTCAATCTGCATAAATCCAGCGCCCAGGCCAACCCCGAGCAAGATGGCCAGGTTATCGTGTTAGAAGACGCCACCGACCTGCAGCTACTAGAACACGAACTCACTCACAGCGAACGGCTAGCCTCTATAGGCCGGTTGGCCGCTGGGGTAGCCCATGAGATAGGCAACCCCGTCACCGGTATCGCCTGCCTAGCGCAAAACCTGCGCTATGACACCGACAACCCCGACAGCCTAGCCACCGCCCAAGAGATCTTGCAGCAAACCGACCGTATCTCCAAAATCGTGCAAACCCTGGTGAACTTTGCCCATGCCGGCAACAACCCCCAGCATCAAAATGAAGCGGTAGACATACACAACTGTGCCGCCGAGGCCATACACCTACTCGCCCTCAATACCGAGGCCAAGCCCATAGACTTTCAAAATCACTGCCCCGAGCAACTCTATGCGCTAGGCGACGCCCAGCGGCTGCAGCAAATCATGGTTAACCTGCTAAGCAATGCCCGCGATGCCAGCCCAGCCAATAGCAGCGTGTTAGTCAGCGCCGAACAGCAACAGGGACGGGTACTGATCAGCGTCTCCGATCAGGGCTCGGGTATTAGCAGCGAACAGCAAGAGCAAATCTTCGATCCCTTCTTTACCACCAAAGAGGCGGGTGCCGGCACCGGCCTAGGCTTATCACTGGTGTACAGCATTGTTGAGGATTTAGACGGCAGCATTAGCGTAGAAAGCCCTGTACCCCCTAACCTCAAGGGCACTCGCTTTATTGTTAACCTGCCCGCCACCCTAGCTCAAATTGGTTAAAAAAGTGACAGCCAGTACTATTACCACTTTAAAAAAGCCAAAAGAAAGAGTATGTTGTTCCCCTTGGTAACACTTCCAGCCACAACATAGATTGAGAGCCACACATGGAGCACATTTTAATTGTTGAAGATGAAGCGGTTATACGCACAGCTCTACGCCGTCTATTAGAGCGCAACAATTACCAAGTGAGCGAAGCGGGCTCGGTTAGCGAAGCCTTACAAAACATCAACAAACACAGCTTTGATTTGATTATCAGCGACCTGCGCCTGCCAGGCGCGCCCGGCACCGACCTGATTAAACAGGTAGACAACACCCCAGTACTGATTATGACCAGCTACGCCAGTATGAAGTCGGCGGTAGACAGCATGAAATCCGGCGCCGTCGATTACATCGCCAAGCCTTTTGACCACGACAATCTGCTGCAATCCGTAGCCAATATCATCAGCCAGCACAGCCCCAACAAACACCCTAAAAACACCACCGCCACCCAACACCGTGGCCAGCCCCAGCTAGGTAATATGCTGGGTAGCTGCAAACCCATGCTAGAGCTATACGAACATATTAAAAAGGTGGCCCCCACTGACACCACCGTACTCGTACATGGCGAAACCGGCACCGGTAAAGAGCTGGTAGCCACCTCCATACACAAACTCAGCAGCCGCGCCAACAAACCTATCATCTGCGTCAATTGCGCAGCCATACCCGAAACCCTCATAGAGTCCGAGCTATTCGGCTACGAAAAAGGGGCTTTTACCGGCGCCCACACTAATCGCATGGGGCTGATAGAAGCGGCCGATGGCGGCACCTTATTCCTAGATGAGATCGGCGAACTGCCACTAGAAGCACAGGCGCGACTGCTGCGCTTTATACAAGAAGATGAAGTCCGCCGCATAGGCGCTACTCAAACCATGAAAGTGGATGTGCGTCTTATTTGCGCCACCCACAGAGACCTCAAACACCTATCCGAGCAAAACCTCTTTCGCCCCGACCTCTACTACCGCATCAACGTGATGCAGCTAGTGTTACCGCCACTGCGCAACCGCGGCAAAGACATACTAGAAATTGCCGAAACGCTATTGGGCCGTTGCAGCGAAGAGCACCACAAAGGCCCCATGCACCTATCTCCCAAGGCGGTGCAAGCGATTACCACCTACCACTGGCCAGGCAATGTCAGAGAATTAGAAAACGTCATTTCCCGCGCGGTGATTTTGGCCGAAGGTGATGAGATTAGTGACGATCTGCTCAATATCGACCTCCAGCTGGTGCATGTAAACCAATTACGCAAACCCTTAAACAAAGACGACCTACTACATTTTGAGGCGGCGCCACAAACCAGCCCCTTTGCCAACAACCCCTTCGCCAACACGGCATTCCCCAACAACGGCGCCAACGTACCTGCGCCCACTAAAGACAGCCTATCGCTAGATGACTACTTCCAGCATTTCGTACTGGAACACCAAGACAGCATGAACGAAACCGAACTCGCTAAAAAGCTAGGCGTGAGCCGTAAATGCTTATGGGAACGTCGTCAGCGCCTAGGAATCCCCAGGAAAAAAACCAATAAGCAGGCCTAAGGCTATTATTTTTGTGAAATAATACCGAAAAAAAGGCTTGCCTAGCCGTTTCACAACTATTTCCTCCTATAAAATTTTTTTTGTATTCCTCATAGCTATAAACACGCTGCAAAGCCAAATGTTTATGTTACCCCAACCCTATAAATGTAACAGTCGGCGAAACATTCGGTAACAAAGCCCTCTACCCCTTCGCTACTCTACGTCAAAGAATTATCTAACTCATTGATTATAAAGATATTTAAAAGTTGGCACAGCTAGTGCATTACCCTAGCCATAATAACAATAATAAATAATAATAATATTTTATAAAATAATAATAAAAACATGAGACCTGGATGGGGAAGAGAAATCTTCCCCGTCATCGCTCTCCCCAAGCCTTTATCTACTTATTCCATACCACTACCCTGCATTATCTCAGCTCTGTATTTATCCTAAGCGCCACCGCCCTACTGTTACCCAGTGCGTAGCGTTGTAACACCATTGGTAAGTAATAGTAACAACAGCCATATGCCCCCTCCCCTATACTCTCAAGCCCAAACCCTAACACTTTGATTTAGTTATAAATTATTTTTTGGCATGATAGCTGCACTCCCTTTTCGCAAATAATAATAATGTCTTCCATAATAAAAATAACAATTGAGACCTGGATGAGGGAAAACAGTGTTTTCCCTCCATCATTCCGAACAATTACACCTCCTACAAACCCGCAAAACTATAGTCCAAGCTCTAGCCATAATCCTAACCACAACCACAACCACAACCACAACCACAGCCCAGCTGAACGCTTAGATAACATTTGTGATAATATCGCCCACCATTAACGCGCTCACCATAATCCAGCAGCAACTCGGCTAGGTTTAGGGTTCGCACAACCTTTATTAGTAATAGATCACTCACTTATGCTGAAATGGCTTTCTGGCGCTGGCAACAAATTTAATAGCTGGCTCAACAATAACGACGACGCCCACCCTGGGTCACCCCACATCATCCCCAGAGATCAACACAATATCTCGCGCAAAGATATTAGCCGGGCAGCGCTCAATGTGATTGCCGGCTTGCGCAAGGGAGGGCACCAGGGCTTTTTAGTAGGCGGCGGTGTTCGCGACTTGCTACTAGGCGGCCACCCCAAAGACTTTGATGTCGCCACCGATGCCACCCCCGAGCAAATCGTGCAACTGTTTCGCGGCGCCCGTATCATAGGCCGGCGCTTTAAAATAGTGCATGTGCGCTTTGGCCGCGAAGTGATAGAAGTTACCACCTTCCGCAGTAACCACAGCCCCAAACCGGTACAAGAGCAGGGTCGCCCCGGCAACAAAAAATCGGTACAAAGCGAAAGCGGCATGTTATTGCGCGACAATGTCTTTGGCACGGTAGAAGACGACGCCATACGCCGCGACTTCACCATTAACGCCCTCTATTACACCACCGCCGACTTTGCCATCTACGACTACACCGGCGGCCTATACGACCTAGAACACAAAATCATCCGTATTATCGGCGACCCCGCAACCCGCTACCGCGAAGACCCTGTGCGCATGTTACGTGCCGCCCGCTTTGCCGCCAAGCTGGGCTTTGACATAGAAGAGCACACCGCCGCCGCCATGCCCGAACTGGCCAGCTGCCTCAGAGATATACCCGCAGCCCGGCTATTTGACGAGGTTCTCAAGCTATTTATGTCCGGCCAAGGCCTAGACACCTATAAGCAGCTCAAACACTATGGTTTATTTGCCCATTTATTTCCGGAAACCGGAGAAGTGTTAGCGAGCAACGCCCCCATGGCCGAGCCACTGATAGAACACGCCTTAAGCAATACCGACAAGCGTATTAACCAAGGCAAACCCGTTACCCCCGCCTTTATCTTTGCTGCCCTACTGTGGCCAGCGGTACACCGCCGCCATCTAGAGCTGATGGCCGAACGCATACCCGAAGTGCCCGCCCTGCATCAGGCCAGCCAAGAAGTCGCCAGCCGCCAACAACAGCACACAGCCGTACCCAAGCGTTTTGGCATACCCATGCGTGAAATATGGGACTTACAATTGCGCCTGCCTCGCCGCAGTGGCAAACGCGCCCAAACCCTATTTGAAAATCGTCGCTTTAGAGCCGCCTATGACTTTTTACTGCTGCGCGAACAGGCCGGAGAAGAAACCGGCAACCTAGGCCAATGGTGGACGGACTATCAAAATCAGCCCGAAAACCAGCGCGACCAAATGGCTAAATCACTACGGCCGCCTGCCAACAAGCGCCGCCGCCCCCGCAAGCCCCAGCCCAATAACGAGTAGCTATAGATGACGCTGTGTTTTATAGGGCTGGGCAGCAACTTAGAGAACCCCCAGCAGCAGGTCACCGACGCGGTTAAAGCCCTGTCGCAACTGGCCGATAGCGAGTTGCTAGCCTGCTCGCCCTGGTATGGCAGCACCGCCATAGGCCCCNGCCAACAAAACGATTACATCAATGGCGCAGTGATGCTTAATACCGCACTCAGCGCCTTGGACCTGCTGGACCAGCTGCAAGCTATAGAGCAACAACACCAGCGCGTACGCATAGAACACTGGGGGCCGCGCACCTTGGATTTAGACTTACTAGCCTACGGCGATGCGCTGATAGATCACCCTAGGCTTAGCGTGCCACACCCGCGTATAGCCGAGCGAAACTTTGTGATCTACCCCTTGTACGACTTAGCCCCTGACCTTAAGCTGGCCAACGGGCTGTGCCTAAAAACCCTGCGGCAGCAGTGCGGCAGTGTAGGCCTACACCAACTTAGCGAATAGCAAACAAAAAATAATACGGGAGTATTGCTGTGACCTTAAACGATGAAGCGTCCATCATCGATTTCAAAAACCGCCAACCGCCAGCGTATATCGCCGTGGAAGGCCCCATAGGCGTGGGCAAAACCACCCTAGCCAAACGCCTAGCAGAAACCTTTAACCACCAGGCACTCTTAGAAAATATAGGCGACAATCCCTTTTTAGAAGGTTTTTACCAAAACCAAAAAAATGCCGCTCTGGCCACCCAGCTGTTCTTTTTGTTTCAGCGCGCGCAACAAATTCAAGACCAACGCCAAGCCGACATCTTTGAGCCTGTGCAAGTGTCTGACTTTTTAATCGAAAAAGACCGCCTGTTTGCCCAGCTCACCCTGGACCACAACGAATTTCAGCTATACCAAAAAGTCTACCAACAGCTCACCATAGAAGCCCCCAAGCCCGATTTGGTGATCTATTTACAAGCGCCGGTAGACGTACTAACCTCGCGTATACAAAGCCGAGGCATCACCTTTGAGCAAAATATTTCCAGCGAGTATTTAACTGCCATTAACGCAGCCTATACCGAGTTCTTCCTCTACTACGATGATGCCCCACTGCTGATCATTAACGCCGAAGAAATAGACCTCATTAACCGGCCCAGCGACTACGCCCACTTTGTTGACTACCTGCTCAACATACGCAACGGTCGCCACTACTACAATCCAACCATCTTTTAAGAGCGCCAGCCTATTATGAGAGCCGTTACTATTAACACCCTGCAAGCCCATAAAGCCGCTGGTGACAAATTTGCCGTAATCACCAGCTACGATGCCTGCTTTGCCAACGTGGTAGAAGAAGCGGGTATAGAAGTCATTCTAGTGGGTGACTCTTTAGGCATGGTATTACAAGGCCACGATAGCACCCTGCCCGTGAGTGTCAGCGATATGGCCTATCACACCGCCTGCGTACGCCGCGGTTGTAGCAAGCCCCTAGTCGTCACCGATATGCCTTTTGGCAGCTACAGCAGCACCGACGTGGCCATAGCCAATGCAGTAACACTAATGCAAGCCGGCGCCCAGATGATCAAAGTGGAAGGCGGCGCCTGGCTGCTAGATACCATCCTAGCCCTTACTGAACGCAGCATTCCGGTATGTGGCCACCTGGGACTAACCCCGCAATCGGTTAACAGCTTGGGCGGCTATAAAGTGCAAGGCCGCGAGCCCAAACAAGCGCAGGCTATTATTGATGACGCTAAGCAACTGGAACAGGCCGGCGCCAGCTTGCTGGTGCTAGAGTGCGTACCCGCCGACCTCGCCAAAAAAATCAGCCAGGCCCTGAGCATACCGGTGATCGGCATAGGTGCAGGTGCTGACACCGATGCACAGGTACTGGTACTACACGACCTATTAGGCCTCTCCAGCCATACACCTAAATTTGTACGCAACTTTATGAACGGCAGTGACAGCATCCAGCAGGCCCTCAGCAGCTACCGTGACGCGGTAAAAAGCGGTGAGTTCCCCAGCGCAGAGCACACCTTTGCCGGCTAAAGCCGTTATCCAGCTATCGTTAAGCCGCCCGGCGACAAACCGGGCTAACTACCCTGGCAGCCCCCAATAATCACACTAACAACTCACTTTTGAGTTTTTCAGTAACAAATCACTGTAATTTTTCGTAACAACAGCCCTATTTTTTACACTTTACAGGATTGAACCCCCCTGTTGATTAGGGCATACTTGCCCGCCTAACCACTTTCTGATCAGTAAACAAGCAGCCAGTGGCGACTACGGACTCTAGAAAACAGCGTACAGCCAAACACGTAGCCTTAGCATTTTTATGGCCAGGCCCACGCCACAGTAGAACAAAACTGTATGAAAACATGCACCACTACTAAACAATTACGCAACCTGCTTAGCCGCGAGAAATTGGCCGGCAAGCGCATTGCGTTTGTTCCCACCATGGGCAACCTGCACGAAGGCCACTTGCAATTAGTACGCAAGGCCAAACAGGTCGCCGATGTCGTGGTGGTTAGCATTTTTGTTAATCCGCTGCAGTTCAATGCGCAGGACGACCTCAACAAATACCCTCGCACCCTAGTCGCCGACAAAGAAAAACTCTTTGCCGAAGGCGCGCAATACCTGTTTTTCCCCAGCGTTGACGAAGTGTACCCCGAAGGCATGGCGCAACAGACCAAAGTGTCAGTGCCCGAACTCTCAGAAACCCTGTGCGGCGCCAACCGCCCCGGCCATTTTACTGGCGTAGCCACGGTGGTTTCGAAACTGTTTAACATCGTCTTGCCCGACGTGGCCATCTTCGGTAAAAAAGATTACCAACAGCTCTCCATCATCAAAAAAATGGTGCAAGACCTGTGCATGCCTATAGAGATCATAGGTATAGAAACCGCCCGCGCCGAAGACGGCCTGGCGCTAAGCTCACGTAACGGCCACCTCAAACCTGAAGAGCGCAACACCGCCCCTATACTGCATCAAACCCTGCAATCCTGCCGTGAAGCCATAGCCTGCGGCTACGACAGCTACATAGAATTAGAGCAACACGCGCTGGAAACATTAAAAGCAGCCGGCTTTCAGCCCGACTACTTCTCCATACGCGATGCCTACACCTTAAAAGACGTCACTGACGACACCGAGCTTATCGTTATAGCCGCCGCCGCCCAACTGGGCACACCGCGCCTTATCGACAACGTCACTCTCAACCTCAACCCCAACCAAGACTGGGGTATGTTGGCGACTAACTGATTAGGGCTGCGCCCTAAGAGGTAAGAGGTAAGAGGTAAGAGGTAAGAGGTAAGAGGTAAGAAAGCTTGTGCCGTGGGCTGGCTTAGTGGCAAGCCCTATAGACGTTTATTCCCTTTCTTTTATGTATTTTATTGCGCGTGGTGTGTGGATACCGGCTCGAGGCCGGTATGACTCTGTTGGGGTTTGGCTTGTGTGCCCCAACAACTCACTCAATAAAAACAATCCTTAGATGCTAAGTACCTAGATAAAGCATAACTACAAAAATCAAATACCCCGTCGCAGCCAATGGCCAAAGTACTGCGTGGGCCACGCTGAGCACTCTCCTTGCTCATGGGGCAGGTTCTACCGGCCTTGAGCCGGTACCCAGTGAAAGAGGACATGCACATACCGCCAGAACACACCACCTCTATTGCATTAACCGTGCTTACTCAGCGGCGGCGAGGCATTCACCAACGTTAGTTAC
Source organism: Dasania marina DSM 21967 (assembly GCF_000373485.1). Taxonomy (NCBI): domain Bacteria; kingdom Pseudomonadati; phylum Pseudomonadota; class Gammaproteobacteria; order Cellvibrionales; family Spongiibacteraceae; genus Dasania; species Dasania marina. The sequence continues at coordinate 4,164 of NZ_KB891580.1, read as the reverse complement.
CGGCTCGGTGCCCGGTATGACTCAGATAAGATTTAACCCACCCGCACAACAAAAGCTTTTTAAGTTACCCCCGAGCCGGTATGACATCGCCGCCATCTCGCGCTATGATGTTTGCTATGCAGAGTCCTATAAAACACTCATAAGAGCCCCCATAACAGTAATAAGAGATTGCCATGTTTACAGCCAAAACCCATCCCGTGCCCGCCGAATTTGCCGCTAATGCGCATATCAACAACGAACAATACCTCGCTATGTACCAAGCCTCGGTAGATACGCCCGATATATTCTGGGCTGAACAAGCCGAGAAGTTTTTAAGCTGGCAGCAACCTTGGCAGTCAGTTTGCGAATTCGACTTTACTAAAGGCGAAGCCAGCTGGTTTACTGGCGGCAAACTCAACGTGAGCGTTAACTGCATAGACCGCCACTTGGAAAAACGTGGCGAACAAACCGCTATCATCTGGGAAGGTGACGACCCGGACGACGACATCAGCATTAACTACAACGAGCTGCACGAGCAAGTGTGTAAACTGGCTAACGTCTTACGACAACAAGGCGTTAAAAAAGGAGACCGCGTGTGCATCTACATGCCCATGATCGTAGAAGCCGCTTACGCCATGCTGGCCTGTACCCGCATAGGTGCTGTGCACTCAGTTATATTTGGTGGATTTTCTCCCGAAGCCTTAAAAGACCGCATCTTAGATTCCGATTGCCAAGTCGTGATTACCGCCGATGAAGGCGTGCGCGGCGGCAAAGCCATCCCCTTAAAAAAGAACGTCGACCAAGCCCTAGCCAACTGCCCCAACGTGCGCAGCAGCATTGTGGTGAAACGCACGGGTGCTGACATACCTTGGCAGGCAGGCCGCGACATTTGGTACCACGAGGCGATAGAAGACGCCGCCAGTGAATGCGAACCCGAGTGGATGGATAGCGAAGACCCGCTCTTTATACTCTACACCTCCGGCTCCACCGGCAGCCCCAAAGGCGTATTACACAGCACCGGCGGTTATTTGCTAATGGCAGCCATGACCCACAAATACGTCTTCGATTACCACGACGGCGATGTGTTTTGGTGCACCGCCGATGTGGGCTGGGTAACCGGCCACAGTTACACCTTATACGGCCCGCTGGCCAATGGCGGTATTACCTTAATGTTTGAAGGCGTGCCCAACTACCCCGATGCCTCGCGTTTTTGGCAGGTGTGCGACAAGCACCAAGTGAATATCTTTTACACCGCCCCCACTGCCCTGCGTGCATTAATGGGTGCCGGCGATAGCTTTGTTACCAGCAGCTCACGCCAATCCCTCAAATTGCTGGGCACCGTGGGCGAACCCATCAACCCCGAAGCGTGGGAGTGGTATTACAACATCGTCGGCGAAGGCCGTTGCCCCATTGTTGATACGTGGTGGCAAACCGAGACCGGCGCTCATATGCTCACTCCACTACCCGGCGCCACCGCTTTAAAACCCGGTTCGGCCACCCGCCCCTTCTTTGGCGTGCAACCGGTATTGCTGGATAACGAAGGCAAAGAAATTGAAGGCGCAGGCTCCGGCAACCTTGCCATTAAACACTCGTGGCCCAGCCAAATACGCAGCGTGTATGGCGACCACCAACGCATGATAGACACCTACTTCAGCACCTATAAAGGCTACTATTTTACCGGTGACGGCGCCCGCCGCGACGACGATGGTTACTACTGGATTACCGGCCGCGTCGACGACGTGCTTAACGTATCCGGCCACCGCCTAGGCACTGCCGAGATTGAAAGCGCACTAGTACTACACGACGCCGTCGCTGAAGCTGCCGTCGTTGGCTACCCCCACGACATTAAAGGCCAAGGTATTTACGCCTACGTAACATTAATGAACGGGCAACAACCCAGCGACGCGCTCAAGGCCGAACTCATCGCCATGTGCACCCAAGAAATAGGCCCCATCGCCAAGCCCGACTTAATACAGTGGGCACCCGGCTTACCCAAAACCCGCAGCGGCAAAATTATGCGCAGAATTTTACGCAAACTAGCCGCCAACGAAATTGATACACTAGGGGACACCTCCACCTTGGCAGACCCAGCGGTGGTAGATGAGTTAATGGCTAATCGTTTAAATCAATAAACCTGCAGCAGCAATCTAACTTGCAGTAACATAAACCTACAAAAACCAAACCTGCAAAACCAAGCCTGTAAAACAATAAACGGCAATAGTTGTGAAAGCTATTGCCGTTTTATTTTATCTAGAGGGCTTAATACGCCTTTGTCACCCCGATTAACCACATGTGTATAGATTTGCGTAGTCTCAATATTGGAATGCCCCAACAACTCCTGAATAGTCCGAATGTCATAACCGTCTTCTAGCAAGTGCGTGGCAAAACTGTGCCTAAAGCTATGGGTTTTAGCGGGCTTGTGAATTCCTTTCTCTAAAAAAACTCGCCGTAATTTTTTAGATAAACCGCTGGAATGAGCATGATGACGCCTTAGCTCTCCACTGCGTGGGTCGCGGCCAATCGTGATAGAAGGGAATACGTATTGCCACGCCGTTTGTGCCGCAGCCCTAGGATATTTACGATCTAAAGCATCGGGCATATAAACCCGGCCATAACCATCGCGCAGATCTTGTGCATGTAATATTTTCACCCGTTCAATTTGCCGTTGCAGCTCCGCTTTTAAAAAATCAGGCAACATGGTGGTACGATCTTTATTACCTTTGCCTCCGCGAACAAAAACATTGCCACTAGAAAAATCTATATCCTTAACCCGCAACGACAAACATTCAGCTAAGCGTATACCCGAACCATACATCAACTCTGACTGTAACCTAGCTACGCCCTTCAAAGACGTAAAAATTAACTCTAACTCACTCCGACTATATACCACAGGCAAACGTCTGGGCGTGCGAGCGGGCTTAAAACACAAGTCATCCATAGCTATACCCATAAATCGCTTGTAACAATACACTAGGGCATTCAATGCTACCTTTTGGGTATTTACGGAACAAAATTTATATACCGACAGGTAGTTTAGAAACGCTTCAATTTCTGAGGCACCAAGCTTGCTAGGATGCTGCTTGTCGTGAAAATTAATAAAACGCTTAACCCAAGTGATGTAAGTTTTCTCAGTAGAAAAAGACAAACCTTGCGTACGTATGTGTATGCGCAGCAGGTCAAGAAACTTAGGGGCTTTAGCGTTAATAGCGGGGCGTATATCATCCATAGCAACTCTCCTTTTGCTGTATTTTTGAACAGTATATTTAAATTACCTCTAGCGTCAACCGGTAAGATCAGCAGCACATTAACCATTGCCATCACAGATAGGATTATAACTGCTTGATTTTGCAGGATAATTGAAATGATTTATTTAAAGCCCAGCCCAACAAATATAGGAATAGTTCTTATATTTGTTGGATGGAATATGAGAAAAATGTAAATAAGTCGTTGAATTAGAAGGTTTAAAAGCGGTAAAAGTGTCGTAGAATGCCTAGCAATATAAGAAGGGACATATAAGAACTGTTCCCAAGAATAAACTGTTATGCGCTCAAAAAACTTTGGTGCTTGCACGCCACCCTTGCATAGGTCAGTTTACTTTTGAAGCATTGTCAGCTGTGTATTATTACCAAAATAAGTAGTACCGGCAGAAGAGAAATATCACTACAATTATCGAATAATTAGTAGCAATATCGCATTAGGGTGGCTCGACGTTATCGTGCCAAGCAATGTCACTGCTAACTCATAGGGCAGTTTGGCCGCTGAGGCGGCGTAAAGGTAAGTGCCACATTAAGGTGGTTCTAAAATAATTAATCGCGAGTTTTAGCTATATGTATTTTAAGGTTCGCATAACAAGGCCAAGCACGCACGCCGCTGCGCGGCTGGACGTCAAAGCTGCGCTTTGCCGCCCGTGTTGGCGGCGTTGAGGCTGTAGAAAAACTTAATATTCTCGGTGTTTTTTGATAAAATACGGCATCTACACGGAGAGTCTACATGCCAAATTTCAAATCCTACGATTACAACCAAACAGCCATGGTTGTTATTAACTTCGAAGAGCAGCTTCAGCCCAATACCTTCGAATATACACTTCATCATCTCATCAGCAACCGCCTTGATTTATCTGCCTTCAACGACAAATATAAAAACGATAAAGGCGGCCGATCAGCCTACGACCCAGCGGTACTGTTA
>NZ_KB891579.1 GCF_000373485.1 Dasania marina DSM 21967 | reverse complement strand
TAGTCGATAGTCGATAGTCGATAGTCGATAGTCGATAGTCGATAGTCGATAGTCGATAGTCGATAGTCGATAGTCGATAGTCGATAGTCGATAGTAAAAATCTTGCCGCACCTACAGTCCTTGTCCAGCGCTTTTTAATCTTTTCACTAGGAACTAGAGACTAAGAGCTAGCGACTCCCAAACCAACAAAAAAAGGCCAGTACCCACAGAGGGAGCTGGCCTTTTTCTTAATCTAGCAACTAGCGACTAAGCACTAGCGACTGCATCTTACTCAGCAACTACCGAAACTTTAACGGTTTGCGTTACTTCTGAGTGCAATTGCACGTCAATTTCGAATTCGCCTATTTCACGGATTACACCGATAGGTAAACGAACTTCGCTTTTGCTAACCTCAACGCCAGCGGCAGTTATGGCATCAGCGATGTCACGTGTACCGATAGAACCGAATAGCTTGCCTTCGTCACCGGCATTGCCAGTAATAACAACATTGATGCTGGCTAATTTAGCCGCACGTGCTTCAGCAGTAGCGCGCTTCTCAGTAGCCGCAGCTTCTAACTCAGCACGACGTACTTCGAAATCAGCAACGTTTGCTTTAGTTGCAGAAACAGCTTTGCCATAAGGTAATAAGTAGTTGCGGCCGAAACCAGCCTTAACATTTACCTTGTCGCCTAACTCACCCAACTTACCTACTTTTTCGAGCAGAATAACTTGCATTATATTCACCTTTTCTCTTGTAAGACCGCGTTCCGCTGGTCTGTCAAAACTCTAATAGCGCCAGTGCAGGCTATGCCTTGCCCAAACGCCCTCTTAAGTCGAACCAACTGTCCACAACAACCACCAGTAATAGCAGCAGCTTAATAGGGTCTAGAATAAACCACCCTATATAGAACAGGCCCAACCAACGCCCGTTCATTTGCTTCTTGGCCACTAATCCGTGCACCAGAGCAAAGCCTGCAAACATAAAGGGCACCACACAGATCAGTGCCCAAAACCGGTAGTCTGCACCCAGTGACGACAACGCAATGCCAGCCACTAGCAGTAACACAGTCAATGGTGGCGTTAATCGCAAGCTGTAAAACTCTTGGCGAAATCCACCAGGGTTATACAGCAGCGCCTGCCACCAACGCGCCAAAATCAAACATAACGTCACCGTTATGGCATTACCCAAGCCTAATAAGCCCAAGATTTGCACCACCGTAGGCGCAGATATCGCTACCTGCTGACCCTTAGCGGCTTGATTTTGCACCTGAGTGATAAGCTCAGACACAAAGCGCAAAATTTCTTCTATATAGGCTTGCCCAAATGCTAATAAAGCAAGCCCTGTTAATACGCCTGAGGCCACCGCTGCAATCAGTGTTAAAGGCCACGAAGTGGTGGCTCTTAACACGCTGGCTAGCAGCGCCGTACCTAACATGGTTGCCAGTGGACCGGTATCACCCAACACCACCATCACTATGCTAGGCAGTAATGCCCAAAGAAGAACCGTAAAGCCTTCTTTAAAACCTTGGCGTAATATGACTAGGGCAACTACTGCTGCACCTACCCATGTAAATAAAACTGTTGTAGAGGCCAGCACAGCTACCAAAATAGCCTGCCACCTGCCTTTCATTACAAATTCAGCTAAGGCGCGCATATCTGATCCCTACAGCCTTTGGCTAACCTTATTTGTGCTGGTCAGTGTAAGGCAATAAAGCCAAGAAGCGTGCGCGCTTGATGCAAGTCGCTAATTGACGTTGATACTTGGCTTTAGTGCCAGTGATACGGCTAGGTACAATTTTGCCAGTTTCACTAACATAAGCTTTCAATGTGTCTAGATCTTTATAATCGATCTTGCTGACACCTTCTGCGGTAAAACGGCAGAACTTACGACGACGGAAAAAACGTGCCATGGTGTTACTCCTAAATTCACAATTACGCTGCCAAGCAGCGAGTTAATTACTCTTCGCTAGCTTTTTCTGAAACGTCTTCGGCTTTAGCTTCAGTTTCAACTTCGGCTTTAACAGCTGGCTCGGCAGCAGTTTCTGCTTCTGGAGCACGTTCAGTGCGGCTATTGCGACGCTCACGGCTCTCTTTCTCTGCCTTCATGATGGGCGACTCTTCAGTCTTAGCATCATCACAGCGAATAACCATGTTACGCAATACAGCATCGTTATAACGGAAAGCTGTATCCAGCTCGTCCATAGCTGCTTGCGAAGCTTCAACATTCATAAGAATATAGTGAGCTTTGTGAATTTTGTTGATCGGGTAAGCCAGTTGACGACGGCCCCAGTCTTCAAAACGGTGGATTTTGCCACTATCAGCTTCAATAGTTTGTGTGTAGCGCTCAACCATGCTGGGCACTTGTTCACTTTGATCTGGGTGTACCAGAAATACGATTTCGTAATGACGCATAAACGCTCCTTACGGGTTTAAGTCACCCAGCAATCGTAGCCAGTATGACAAGGAGTATCGAACCGTTACTTGGCAAGCAAGCGAGCCGGATCGAAAGGAGGCGCGATTTTATGCAAACAGCCCCGGATATGCAAGGGCACAAGGGTGAAAAGTGGGTGAATTTCAGCCAACTGGAGGTAATAGGCGTCATATGCTTCTATTATTGACTGAAGAGCTGGGATTTAAGGGGGTCCGGCTTCAAGGGGGTCAAAGTCCTTGAAAACGAGAGAGGCGCTCGAAGCGCCTCTCTCGTTAGTCATACCGCCAGGCTATAGCGCTAAACCTTAGGTTGAGAACAAAGACTCTGACCCCTTGAAATTCTTGAAATTATCACATAACTGTTAGTTATGGCGACTATACCTACAGCCGTATTGTTCGCCACATAGCGACCAAGTATCATTACATGTAAACAAAATCCCTTTAGATGATTACGGTGACTTAATGTTGATTGTTATCCCCAAGGAGACCTTGTCCGGTGAAAGGCGTGCATCGCTGGTACCCGACTCCGTCAAAAAACTAGTGCGTGCTGGTGCTGATGTATCCATTGAAGCGGGCATGGGCATAGCCGCTGGCTTTTCTGATAGCGACTACAAAGAGGCTGGTGCGTCAATCAACACAGATAGGCAACAATTGCTTGCCAGCGCAGATATCGTGCTGCGCTTGCACAAGCCCACACTGGCTGAAGTGGATTTGCTAAAACCGGGAAGCACCCATATCAGTTTTCTCGACCCATTCAATGAACGCGAGCTGGTTGAAAAAATGGCGGCCAAAAACGTTTCCGCCATATCCATGGAAATGATTCCCCGCATTACCCGCTCCCAAAAAATGGATGCCTTGAGTTCACAGGCTAATCTCGCGGGTTATGTAATGGTTCTTAAAGCCGCCAATGCACTTAATCGTATTTTTGCCATGATGATGACGCCAGCCGGCACATTAAAACCAGCCAAGGTCTTTATCATTGGCGCGGGGGTGGCCGGTTTGCAGGCCATTGCAACGGCCAAACGCTTAGGTGCTAAAGTAACAGCCTTCGATACCCGGGATGTGGTAGCCGAGCAAGTTGAATCGTTAGGGGCTAAATTTCTGAAAATTGATTTAGGTGAAACCGGTCAAACTAAAGAGGGTTATGCGCTGGCCTTAACACCCGAACAGATGGAATTACAAAAGCAGGGTCAGAAAGCGGAAATAGCTGAGTCGGATGTTGTTATCACAACCGCACAACTATTTGGCCGTAAGCCTCCCGTTATTGTCGCCGCTGATGCTGTTGCGGCAATGAAGCCCGGCTCAGTAGTCGTCGATATGGCGGCTGAAAACGGTGGCAACGTTGAAGGTTCTGCACCCGGAGAGACCGTTGTCACTGAAAATGGCGTTCATATTGTGGGCACCGGCAACTGGGCGAGCGACGTACCTCGCGATGCCAGCCAGATGTATTCTAGCAACCTGTTTAATCTCGTTGATGAATTTTGGGATGAAGAAGCCAAAACTTTCGCGCTGAATTTTGACAATGAAATTGCCACAGGTTGCGTTATCACTCACCAAGGCGCCGTGGTTAACGACGTCATTAAAAACCACTACAACAAGACACCCCAGTCTTAACAACGGAGATTGTCATGGAAATCGTTTTTCTTATCTTTATCTTGATGCTCTCTATCTTTTTAGGTTTTGAGTTAATCAACAAAGTTCCCTCTACCTTACACACGCCTTTAATGTCAGGTTCAAACGCTATTTCCGGCATCACCTTGGTTGGTGCTTTAGCGTTAGCAGGTAATACCAGTGACCCACAATTCTCTACTTGGCTAGCGACTGGCGCAGTCGCACTAGCGACGATTAACGTGGTGGGTGGCTATATGGTTACCGATAGGATGCTGGCGATGTTCAAGAAAAAAGAGGGCAGTAAGTAATGGATACTAATATTATTATTAACATTGCCTACATTATATCGGCGGCACTGTTTATTTTTGGCCTAAAGTTATTGGGTTCTCCCGCGACGGCTCGTAAGGGCAATATGCTGTCGTCACTAGGCATGCTAATCGCGGTTGTTTTCGCATTATTCGACCAAGGTATAATTAGCTACAGCAATATTGCTATTGGCATTGCGATTGGTGCCATCATAGGTGCAACAGCTGCACGCATGATTGAAATGACATCCATGCCTGAGCTAGTGGCATTGTTTAATGGTTTTGGTGGGCTGGCTTCTTTATTAGTTGGTTGGTCTGCTATTGACCCTAGCGCTAACACATTCACCATGATCACCATCTTCTTATCGATTTTGATAGGCGGTTTAACCTTTACCGGTTCCCTCATCGCCTGGGGTAAGTTGTCTGAGCGCATTGCTGGCAAAGCTATCGTCTTTGTTGGGCAAAAGGTTGTAAACAGCTTAATCGTCTTGGCCATTATTGCCTGCGGTATGATGTTCGTGATGGAACCAAGCAATGCTAACTACTTGTACGCCGCTGTTGCCTTAGCCCTGCTATTTGGCATCATGGCGGTTATCCCCATCGGTGGTGCCGACATGCCGGTGGTCATTTCACTGCTGAACTCTTACTCGGGTTTAGCCGCTTGCGCGGCAGGTTTTGCGATTGGTAATAACTTGCTGATTGTTGCCGGCTCTTTGGTTGGCGCTTCAGGCATCATCCTGACTAAAATCATGTGTAAGGCGATGAACCGTTCATTAAGCAACGTTTTGTTCTCAGGTTTCGGCTCGGTAAAAGCTACGACCGACGTTATCGAAGGCGAAGTAAAGCCCCTGACACCAGCAGACGCTTATTATATTTTAGAGGCGGCAAGCACAGTCGCTATCATTCCCGGTTACGGCATGGCCGTTGCCCAAGCTCAACATGCACTTAAAGAGCTACAGGAGTTGTTAGAGGAAAATGGCGCTGATGTGCTTTACGGCATACACCCCGTTGCGGGTCGTATGCCCGGGCACATGAATGTTTTACTGGCAGAAGCAGATGTTTCTTATGACTTATTGCTAGAAATGGATGAAATCAATCCACGTATGGAAACGGTCGATGTCGCTATTGTTATCGGCGCCAATGACGTTGTTAACCCAGCCGCTCGCGAGATGGAAGGAAGCCCAATTTACGGCATGCCCGTTATCAATGTGGATCAAGCACGCACCGTGTTTGTCTTGAAACGCTCAATGGCGTCAGGTTTTGCCGGTATCGCTAACCCGCTATTCTTTAAAGAAAATACCCGCATGATCTTCGGCGATGCCAAGGAAAGTATTACTACCATTATTCGCGAATTTGAATAAACGAACACGCCATAAAGAGTGAGGCTAGGGTCACTCTTTCCTACATAGTTAACCATAAAGCGAATCTCTTCCGGGCGTCGCTTTTTTTGTACCTGCCTTTTCTTAGCCATGGCCAGAAGCACGCCTTTAGCCATCGCTCGCAGTAGCACACTAACAAGACACCCACTTTAAGAATCATACCTGAGCCTCACCTTTTACCAGAGGTAAAACGACTAAAGCTACTGTCTATGTAAGACCGGGCCTAGGAATAGAACCCTGTCATGTCGGACTTAATCCGATACCTAATGACTTCCGGGTATTCAACCCAATTATTAACTGTAGGAATTTAGATCTTATCTGACAGGCACCGGATAAAAAAGGGGAACTGTTAGATCAAGTTTGAGCCACTACAGTCTCTAAACCTCTACACTTAATCACTCAAAGCGATTGGCCCATATATTGTTCGTCCCCGTAATATAATCCAGTTGAAACCACGCAGCCATAAACCTACCGTTACCATCAACCGCTAATCCCGGAGCAAATGAAGCTTCTATATCATTCGTCTCAACTAGCTCAGGGCTCTCCCAGCCCTTATTATTAAGGTAACGGCTAAACCAAATATCCGAACGCGCAGTCAAACTATTTTGTCTCCAAATAGCCATTGCGTTGCCATTACTATCTACCGCCAAATGAGGAGCATAAGCATGCCCCACATCATTTGACTCAATAAGCTCTGCTTCACCCCACCCAACATTTAGGCTGTATCGATTAGCCCATATACTTGAACGGCCAGAGTCCATTTGCTGCCAAACAACCAGAGCACTGCCTAAAGAGTCAACTGCAATGCGAGGGAATGACCCGCTATCAACAGCGCTATTTTCTATTCGCTCGGCCTCACCCCAGCCAACACCGGCAGCATAACGATTTGACCATATATTTGTATTAACACCATCATATTGACCCCAAACAGCTATAGCGTTACCAGCATCATCGAAAGCTATATCGGGTAAAAATCCATTCCCCATACCTGCCGCTTCTATTTCTTCAGCTACCCCCCAGCCAGCACCAACCGAATAGCGGCTTGCCCAAATATGCTCGGCAACACCTGTTTGGGTCCATATAGCCAGAGCATTCCCCTCATCATCAAAAGCTATTTCAGGGTAACCTGCCCCACCCTGGCTATGGGCCTCAATTTGCCCGGCAACACCCCAACCTATTCCTACCGTATAATAGTTAACCCAAATATAACTTTTTGCTGTGCCTCCAGGTATGCCATGAGGCCCGTCATATTGAGACCATATTGCGAAAGTATTGCCATTATTATCCACAGCTATTTTTGGGTTAAGGACCGCCCCCGTATCATCTACTTCTAATAACCCAGCTACACCCCAGCCTGCACCGACCGTATAGCGATTTGCCCAAACACTTGCTACAGAACCATTAGACTGGGACCAAACAACTAAAACATTACCGTCATCATCAATAGCAAGCTGTGGGGTGGCTGCCGGGCCTGCATCATTAGTTTCTATAAGCACAGCCGTACCCCAACCATCAATGGCCGTATATCTATTTGCCCAAATACTGTCTTGAACGCCATTACTTTGCACCCAAACAGCCAAAGCATTACCGCTTTCATTAACAGCTACTTGGACATCGCGGCCAGAAGCAGCGCCATTCTCAATTTTTACTGCCTCACCCCACTCGCCATCTTCGGTGATAAAACTCCAGCTAAAATCGCTTTCTAACTTAGCCCCAGATTCACCTTCTATCTGTGCGGAAAGTGTCGCAGTATAAGGCGTTAATAATAAAAGGGGCTCTATAGCAACCAGTGATGCCACGCTTCCACTCACGCTAACGCTTATCGACTCATAGCCCGACAGGCTCTGCAAGTAATAACGGCTACCATCGACGCTACTAACAAGTAAATTCTCATTAAACTTTGCCGTAATTGAATCACTGCGCGACACACTTGCTGCATTATTTGAAGGGTTTGTATTAGAAACTGTTAAAGAAGACGTTACTTCCTCATCAACCGAACCATTTGATCCGCCACCGCCACAAGCCACTAAACAAAAATTTAAACAGAGAATTAAAACCAATTTGACTACATTAAACATTTGAAACCTATCCTTAAGGTTGACACCTATGACGGTATTATTTTTCTTTTTACAACAGCCAAAACATAGCATGTACCGCCACTTAAAAGCGACACCAGCCACTAATAAAACATCCATTTTAAGAGGTTAAAGATCATTAATTATAAATCTACACAACCAAAGAGTGAACAGAGGTGAAGTAAGTTGAATTTATGGGCGCAATTTACGTTAAATAGAGTGACTTTGGCAGGCCGGGACCTTTAAGAATAAAAGCCTATGTCATTTTCACTACTAACGACTAACAAGACAGCCACTTTAAGAATCTGATATGCAAGGGCATAGAGGTGAAAAGTGGGTGAAATTCAGTCAACTGAAGATAATAAGCAAATATGTACGCTTATCCGTGCAGAGCAAGACTGCGATACGCCAATAGCAACGTTAATTGCTTTTACCTGTAACAAAAGCGACCCTAAAAAGGGCCGCTATGATTCTTACTTAATTTATCACTAAGCTGATGCTTTAGCTTTACGACGACTTAAACCAAGACCAATCAAGCCAAGACCAAGTAGCGCCATTGAGCCGGGTTCTGGCACTGAAGCAACAACATCTTTGGCTGTTACTGTGGCCTGTATGGTTTGAGACAAAGTACAACCTTTTCCGCCGCACGAGTCGCTAGACGCAGAGAACTCAATGCCGAATGACGAGCCACTAGCTAATAAAATATCACTAGGCTGACCAGCAAGGTCGAAGGTCAGTCCACCAGCGCCACCGTAACCAAAAAACCAGCCCCAAGCGCCGCCACCAAGGCCTGTGCCACTACCGTCAACGTTATCGGGTGAAGTAAAGGCAAGTGTTGCTTCAATCACACCACCTATAGCACCCCAGCCAGAAGCGGGGCCATAGAGATCCGCCGTAAAAAAATCAAAGGTGTAGCTATCGCCCGATGCTAAGCTAAATATTTCGCTATCCAAGCCTGATGCAAGGGTGAAATTTGTTGAGCAGCCCGAACATAAAGTAATTCCACTAGAATTTACCGACGAGCCGGGGCCGTTGACGTCAAAATCTAGCGTGGGTATTGCAAAGCTACTTGCGCTAAAACTCAAAGCTACTGTTGCGATAGCGCTCTTAAATAATCGAAATGACATAGTAATACTCCTTTGATGCAACCCGGCCGCCTTCCCTATTTAGCTATGTCGTTAGCTTAGCTAGGCCCGTGGCTTTCCGTCCCTTCCTCACGAAAGGTTTGGCAATTAACAATCATTGCGGGACTCATGTCCCACCCGACAAGAGCAATTATCAAGCCATAACACATAACCATCTGTTTTATATAAATTTACTAACTGTCCATACTTAATTAAATCATATAAAACGTAAAGAAAATCGACTATCATTTTATTCAATCATTCTATACAGAAACAATGCGCTTTCTATGTTCTTAGCACTCAGCTGATAACAACAACTAATTTAAGAGCTAAAGCGCGGGAGCTAATAGAAATGTGACCATCTATTTCCTATACACTCCGTTGAACCGTGATTCCTGAGGCTTGTTAGGCGCTGAAGGCCGCAGCAAGGCAAGGGACCGTTCGATGCCTTGGCAATAAAAAAAACAATCATCACTCACCCCTTACCATTGTTTATGGCGCCCGTGATCGATGAATTGTTATTAGTAGACAGCAAAACCATCACTTACTGCTAACACCTTCCATAACTGCTAAAATGCGCCGCACACGCCCTTACCACCCTTTCTAATCAGTTTATTTGCCATGCTACGTATTAACGAACTTAAGCTCCCTCTTAACCATACTGAGCAAGACCTCACCGCTGCCATTATTGAAAAACTGGCGATTAAACCATCAGAGTTACAAAGCTTTAGCGTGTTTAAACGCAGCTACGATGCGCGTAAAAAGGCCAATATTTTGCTGATTTATCAGTTAGATGTAGTACTGAGCGCAAGCCTTGAAAAATCGCTATTACAAAGCAATAAAGCACTTAGGCCCAGCCCGGATACTCGCTATCAGTTGGTCGCCCAGGCTGATGCCAACTTCCCCAAGCCAAACCAACAGCGCCCTATTGTTATTGGTTTTGGCCCCTGTGGTATTTTAGCCGCCTTGGTGTTGGCGCAAATGGGGCTAAAACCCATAGTACTGGAGCGCGGCCAAGACGTAAGGCAACGCACCAAAGATACTTGGGGCTTATGGCGCGACCGTAAACTCAACAGCGAATCCAATGTGCAATACGGCGAAGGCGGCGCGGGCACGTTCTCGGATGGCAAACTCTATTCACAAGTAAAAGACAAGCGCTTTTTGGGCCGCAAGGTATTAACCGAATTTGTGAAAGCCGGAGCCCCTGAAGAAATCATGTTTGTTAGCAAGCCCCATATCGGCACCTTTAAGCTAGTAAAAATGGTGGAGGCCATGCGCGCCGAAATCACCCGCTTGGGTGGCGAAATTCGTTTTAACCAAAAAGTAGAAACCCTGCATCGCGAAACTAATACCGAAGGCAAAGGCGAGCACGAGGGTAAAATTACCGGCTTAACACTAAGCAGTGGCGAAACACTGGCTAGCCGCCACATAGTACTGGCGATAGGCCACAGCGCGCGCGACACCTTTGAGATGCTGCTGCAACAAGGGGTCTATATAGAAGCCAAACCCTTTTCCATAGGCTTTAGAATTGAGCACCCCCAGTCCGTTATTGATGATGCCCGTTTTGGTGACTTTGCCGGCAATGCCATTTTAGGCGCGGCGGATTATAAACTGGTGCACCATTGCGAAAGTGGCCGCAGCGTTTACAGTTTTTGTATGTGCCCCGGTGGTACCGTGGTTGCAGCCACCTCGGAAGAAGGCTGCGTAGTCACCAACGGCATGTCGCAATACTCCCGCAACGAGCGCAATGCCAACGCTGCCATAGTGGTGGGCATAGAGCCTGAAAAAGATTATCCCGAACATGTTTTGGCAGGCATAGACTTACAGCGTAAACTGGAAAAATTAGCCTACAAGCTAGGCGGCGAAGATTATAGCGCGCCCGCACAATTGGTCGGCGACTTCCTCAAAAACCAAGCGTCTAGCGAACTAGCCAGCGTTAAGCCCTCTTACCAACCCGGCATTAGCCTAGGTGATTTATCGCTAGCCTTACCGGCCTTTGCCATTGCTGCCATTCGTGAAGCCATACCTGCCTTTAATAAAAAAATTAAAGGCTTCGCCATGAATGATGCGATTTTAACCGGCGTAGAAACCCGTACCTCATCACCGATTTGTATAAAGCGCGGCAAAGATTTTCAAAATATCAATACCAAAGGGCTTTATCCCGCCGGTGAAGGCGCAGGTTATGCGGGGGGTATTTTATCGGCGGGCATAGACGGTATTAAAGTTGCCGAAGCACTGGCATTGGATTTATTACAAGTAGATGTCACTACTAGTGACTCAACCAGCTAGCTCGGCATAAAAAAACGGCTCCAAAAGGAGCCGTTACTATTTATTTATCCATTGTAAATTAATTTTATTTTTACCTACCGTAGCAAGACTCAATAAGACAGGTTAAGTCTCTACCCTCAATTCACAAACAACAAGTCACTACATTTCATCTTGAAACTTATAGCTTGCCGCTTACAGCTAATCTTTTTAAAGCTCATCCAAAATCTTGTAATACATCATCCCTAAAGCCATCGCCGGCCTACGTAACAACTTACCCCCAGGCCAACTCATATGTTTGACCCTGGCAAAAGTATCAAAGCGTTCGGCATGGCCCGCTATCATTTCGGCGGTTATTCTCGCGGTCATATGGCTGGGGGCCACACCGTGGCCAGAGTAGGCCTGTATATAAAAGACGTTATCCGATAAGCGACCCAGCTGTGCTAAGCGGTTAATGCCTATGCCCATTTGCCCGCTCCATCCGTAATCGATACGCGCATTAGCCAGCTCTGGGAATACCTGCAGCATTTTTTTGCGCAGGGTGCCGACTAAGTCCTTGGGGTCTAGCCCGGTGTAATTAGACAGGCCGCCAAACAACATGCGCTTATCGGCGGTGAGGCGAAAATAATCCAAGGCGGTTCTGGGGTCACACACGGCAATATCGGCGGGCAAGGTTTGTTGGATTTGCGCCTCGCTTAAGGGCTCGGTGGCAATCACGCAACTAGTGGAAGGCAGCACCTTACAAGCTAGCTTAGGTTCTAAATCACCCATATAGGCATTGCCACAGGTCACCACATATTTTGCCTTAACCACACCCTGTTCGGTATGCACTTCGGGCAGCGCACCATGCACGATTTTAGTGACGCGCGACTGCTCAAAAATTTGTGCGCCTAGGCTTTCGGCGACTCTAGCCTCGCCTATACATAAGTTAAGCGAATGCACATGGCCATAGCCGTTTTTATTAATCATACCGCCTATGTAATTATCCGAGTTCACGTAATCTTTGATCGCCTGTTTATCAAGAATCTCTAAATCGTGGGGATAGCCGTTTTTTTCTTGCCACTCTTTGAATTCAGCAAATTCGCGCATATGGCGCGCTTTAATCGCGACATCACCGTAACCCCATTTAAGGTCACATTGAATATCGTACTTGGCGACACGCTCGCGTATAATTTCGCAGCACTCCACCCCCATATCGTAAATACGTTTAACGCCGTCTTTACCTATGCTTTTTTCAAACTGCTCATGGTTGTGGCCTATGCCACCAATAATTTGCCCGCCGTTGCGGCCAGAGGCGCCCCAGCTAATTCTATTAGCTTCAATTAAAGCCACCTTGTAGCCCCGCTCGGACAATTCTAATGCGGTGTTTACCCCGGTAAAACCGCCACCCACGATGGCGACATCAACCTGCACTTCACCTTTTAATGGCGGGTAGTCGGTTTGCCAGTTGGCGGTGGCGGCATAATAAGAGCCGGTGTGTTCCGTTGTTTCTTGCGTTGGTTTTAACCACAACATAAGTCTTTCTCACTTAATTAAGGCTCACAGGCCTAGCCTGTAAGCGCCAATAAATACAATAGATAGAATGCGTCCACTACGCAAAAAGCGCAGGCCCGATAACATAGGCCTTAGGACTAGCGTTTATGAGAAAGTAGCGGAATCGTCGTCTTCGCCGCGGAAGTAGTCCTGCCAAGAGGCGGAGGTACAGACCCAGTGCGACCAGGTAATAAAGGTGGGCTTGCCAGCGCTGGAAATCGTGTTCATAACCACAAGTGCCAATACAGGAATGAATGAGTGTTCATTAAAACCCCTCCCAGCCATTGTTGTCAATGGCTGGGAGGGGAGTCTCTAGCTGTTAGTCTCTAGTCGCTAGTAAAGGCGGGGCATAATGTACTGCGTCACTCCGGCGCAGGCCGGAGTCTATGTTTTTTCTAGCGTCTATCGACTAAGCACTAGAGACTATCAACTAGGTACTAGAGACTTTCGACTAGAGACTATCACCTAGGAACTATCGACTACATACTAGAGACTGCCAGGCCGTCTCTGACGGCCTATCTCAAACAAACATACCCCTGTTGCCACCGACACATTCAAGCTACTCACACTGCCCGCCATGGGTAATTTGATGAGATAGTCGCAGTGCTCACGGGTAAGCCTGCGTAAGCCCTTGCCCTCTGCCCCCATTATTAAAGCCATGGGGCCAGACATATCAACATCGTAGATTTCTTGCTCGGCTTCACCGGCGGTGCCGTATAGCCAAATGCCCCGCTGCTGTAACTCGCGCAGGGTGCGCGCCAAATTGGTAATTTGCACAAAGGGGATAACCTCGGCAGCACCACAGGCCACCTTGCGGGCGGTGGCGTTCAAGCCGGCGGCATTATCTTTAGGTACGATAACCGCATCCACGCCAGCTGCATCGGCAGTGCGTAGGCAGGCACCTAAATTGTGCGGGTCGGTAACGCCGTCTAAAATCAATAATAACGGCGGGTGATCCAGTTCATCTAACAGCAGTTCTAAGTCGCGCTCGCGCAATAGCTGGCTGCCTTGGGATTGCGCCACCACACCTTGGTGCTGGCCCTTCACCATTTCGTCTAAATCTTTTCTATCCAGATACTCATAAGCCACTGCGGCTTGCTCGGCGCTAGCCAATAAAGCCTCCATACGGGCGTCTTTGCGGCCGCGCTGAATATAGAGGTTTTCTACCCGCTCGGGTTGGCGTTCCAGTAAAGAGGCGACGGCGTGTATGCCAAAAATTAGGGTTGTGTTACTCACGAAATAGAGCTGCCTATGGCTAAGGGGTTAATCGGGGGATTTTACAGGGTTTTGGCAGAGTTTGCGCTGGGGAGTTTTTAAAAAAACTGATTGCCACTTGCTCCCTTTTATTAATTACCATCACCGAAAGCGCCGAACTAAGAGGAAGACCTAGGCGTAAGTTCAGGGTTCACTTCACCATAAACCGCTTCCGGGTCTACATCATTCATCACCAACACTTCTCTAACGGCTTCAATATGCTCAAGCACGGTCTGATAACGCTCGCCGTATTCGTCCTGGTTAACCTCTGTGGCTTTAGGCATATAGCTAAAGGCTATTTTTAAAGCCTGTAAGGCGGGTTCATTTATTTTTTCTTTCATTACACTGCACTCCATTTAATAAAACACCCAGCCTTGGCTGGCTAAGCTATAAGCTAAAAATCACACCGGATTATCTATATCCACAAAATGGTGTACCAAGCCAAACTCTGCGGCCAACCACTCACCCAAGGCTTTAACCCCATAACGTTCGGTAGCGTGATGCCCCGCCGCCATATAGTGTATGCCCAATTCTCTGGCGGTGTGCACGGTAGGTTCGGAGATTTCGCCGGATAAAAATAAATCTGCCCCCGCTGCTACGGCTTGCTCTATATAACCTTGCGCAGCTCCAGTACACCAAGCCACTCGCGCTATCATGGTTTCATCGTCACCAATTAATAGCGGCTCGCGGTTTAGCACTTGCTTTACACGCTGGCTAAAATCGGCCGCACTCATAGGCGGATTAAGACTGCCGACATTACCAACAGGACGCGCCTCGCCGGGTTGCAGCCCACCTTCTACCGTAAGGCCTAACAATTGCGCTAGCTGGGAGTTATTACCCAGCACCGGGTGGGCATCCAGCGGCAGGTGGTAGGCCAGCAGGTTGATATTGTTATCCATTAGGGTTTTGATGCGCCGGTATTTCATGCCGGTTAGGCAGGCATCCTCGCCTTTCCAAAAATAGCCGTGATGCACTAATACGGCATCCGCATTGTGCTTTACCGCTGCGTCTATTAACGCTTGTGAGGCGGTAACGCCGGTGATCAGGGTTTTTATTTCGCTACCGCCCTGCACTTGTAGGCCGTTGGGGCAGTAATCTTGAAACTGACTAGGTTCTAGCTGGCCCGTGATGGCGGCGACTAACTGTTTGATTGTAATTGTGTTTTTGGCCTGACTCATTACACCCTCTATGCGCTATTTCTCATTGTGCGGATACTGATAATAAAAAAATCATGCTAGGCTAACAACCCAGAGAATACTAGGGGTCTACCAATATGACCCCCATAATGGTCCGAACAATGAACAAACTCTTTCGATTTTTAAGCTGGCCGATACTCTGCGGCGTGTTAGCCGCTTTTATTATTTTGCAATATCTCAACAATGACCGCGTTCATGGCTATAACACCGCCACCACCACCCCCAACAGTTATGCCCAATCGGTGAAAATTGCTGCACCGGCGGTGGTTAACATCTATACCAAAAAAACCGTTAAGCAGAAATTACCGCCCTTATTTAATGACCCTTTCTTTAAGCACTTTCTAGAGCGCAATAACATACGGCAAAAAGAGCGCGTACAACAAAGCTTGGGCTCTGGCGTAATTATGAATGAGCAGGGCTTTATTTTAACCAACCATCACGTAATTAACGGCGCTGAGGAAATTTTAATACTATTGCACGATGGCCGCGAAGCCTTGGCCAATATTGTTGGCAGCGACCCCGACACCGATCTAGCGGTGTTAAAAATAGAACTCGATGACCTAGCCTTTATCCATTTAGGCGACCCCGCCCAGGCGCAGGTAGGTGACGTGGTGCTGGCCATAGGCAACCCCTACGGTTTTGGCCAAACGGTTACCCAAGGCATCATCAGCGCCACCGGCCGCTACGGCTTGCAGCTCAGCACCTATGAAAACTACATACAAACCGATGCCGCTATTAACCCTGGTAATTCAGGCGGTGCCTTGGTAGATGCTCAGGGCCGCCTGCTAGGTATTAACTCTGCCATTTATAGCCGCAGCGGTGGTTCCCAAGGTATAGGCTTGGCCATACCCATAGATTTAGCCCTGCGCATTGCCGAAGATTTAATTCAATACGGCAAGGCTATACGCGGCTGGCTGGGGGTAGAGGTGCAACCGCTTACCGCTATGGCAGCGCAAAATCACAAGCTGCCCCCCGGCAACGGTGTGGTTGTCACCGCCGTGGCCAGCAATGGCCCCGCCGACCAAGCGATGATTCAAACCGGTGACATCATTATTGCCATTAATGACAAAGATATAGGCGATGGCAACATAGGCATGAATCTTATTGCCGCTACCCGCCCCGGCGAGCAGGTCAGCATAGATCTGGTGAGAGGTCGTAACCACTTTAATGTCACCACTATCATCGGCAGCCGCCCCGAATAAGATCGCCAATATGACTAGCAAACTGCAACAGCAATTTGAACGCTATAGTGAGAGCCATCAACACCCTTATAACCTAGCCATACATGCGCTGGCGGTACCGCTAATTTATATTAGTGTGCTGGGCCTGTTGTGGGCGCTACCCTTAGCGCAGGCACTGGGCCAATCTCATCTACATCATGTGATCAACCTGAGCTGGCTAGCCATAGTGATTAGCAGCGGCTTTTATTTACGCCATTCGCTTAGCCTAGGCCTGGGTATGTTGGCGCTGTCTACCGCAGCCATCGTGTTATGCCTGTGTTTGCAACAGCAAAATATTTCGGTGGCATTAGCCTCATTGGCTATTTTTAGCCTCGCTTGGCTGGCACAATTTATAGGCCACGGCATAGAGGGTAAAAAACCTTCATTTTTTGAAGATATAACGTTTTTATTAATAGGCCCAGGCTGGGTAATCGCTAAACTCTACCGCCGCCTGCACATACCGTATTAATCACCGCGATAACAATCGATAGCAAAGAGAAAACAGCATGCAATTTTTAGTAACTGCCTTAGATGGCACCGACGCACAAGCACCACAACGCAGGCAAGATGCCCGCGAGCAACACTTGGCTGGTGCCAAGGCACTGAAAGAGTCAGGTCATATTTTAGAAGTAGGCCCTATACTTAACGACGAAGCGCAGATGATAGGTTCGTTTTTGCTATGCGAATTTGCTAGCCGCGCTGCTTTAGAAGAATGTTTAAATAATGATATCTACAGCAAAACTGGGGTGTGGGTAAATATTGATATTAAGCCGGTAAAGGTGGCTTTTCGGTAGGTTTTCTTTAACGATCAACTAACTATAGAGCAAGACAGATTGTTGCGGCTTTATATGTTGTTAACTATCGCGGAGTATCAGAGTAAGGCGACTACTTGCAAGACAGTCGCCTTACTCTTTGAGAGTTTTATGCTTCGAAACGAATTTTAAAGAAACAAAAAACACTTATTCTTTTATACGGTATTCCGCAGAGCGGGCATGAGCGGTTAACGACTCACCTCTGGCCAATACCGAAGCCGTTTTACCCAATTCTGATGCCCCTTCTGGCGAGCAATAAATCAGCGAGCTGCGTTTTTGAAAATCATACACCCCTAAAGGTGATGAAAACCTTGCGGTGCCAGACGTAGGCAATACGTGATTGGGGCCAGCACAGTAATCACCTAAGGCTTCAGCCGTGTGGCGCCCCATAAAGATGGCCCCCGCGTGACGTATACGCGGCAACATGGCTTCAGGGTCGGCGATGGATAATTCTAAATGTTCGGGCGCGATGCGGTTAATCACTTCGGCGGCCTGTTCTACACTGTGCACATGAATAAACGCCGCGCGTTCGCGCAGTGACACTTTAACAATGTCTTGCCTATCCAAAGTAGGTAGCAGCTTATCCATACTGGCTTTTACCTGCGTTAAAAACTCGGCATCTTCACTAACCAATATCGATTGCGCATCTTCATCGTGTTCGGCTTGCGAAAACAAATCCATGGCTATCCAATCGGGATCGGTTTTGCCATCACAAAACACTAAAATCTCTGAAGGCCCGGCTATCATATCCAAACCTACCTGGCCAAATACTTTGCGCTTGGCGGTTGCAACAAAAATATTGCCGGGGCCAACAATTTTATCCACCCGCGGTACGGTTTGGGTGCCATAGGCTAAGGCCGCAACGGCTTGCGCACCGCCTATGGTAAACACTCTATCGACACCGGCTATGGCCGCTGCGGCCAACACCATATTATTGCGCTCGCCCTTGGGCGTAGGCACCACCATAATCAGCTCGGCTACACCGGCGACTTTAGCTGGGATAGCGTTCATTAACACCGATGAAGGGTAGGAGGCCTTACCACCGGGCACGTATAAACCCACTCTATCCATGGCGGTAATTTGCTGGCCTAACACTGTGCCATCGGCCTCGGCATAAGACCAAGAATCTTGTTTTTGATGTTCGTGATAAGAGCGCACGCGCTGGGCGGCCAGCTCTAAGGCCTCACGCTGCTCATCGCTAATGTCTTTTAAAGCTTGCTGTAACTCTGCCTGCGACAGCTCTAGCTCGGCCATGCTAGCCACCGTTAAAGCATCAAAGCGTTGCGTGTACTCCACTACCGCGGCATCGCCACGGGCTTGCACGCCAGCAACTATTTCATCTACCGATTTAACCACCGCATGATCTGACACAGACTCCCAAGCCAATAAGGCATCTAGTTGCGCAGCAAAGTTTTCGCTGTTGGCATCCAGTTGTTTTATCGTGATGGAGGGGTTATTCATGGGGCTATCCATTTTAAAAAGTGGCTCTAATAGTAAAACGTGGCTAGGTTAAAACAGTTCCAAACTTAGCCTTTATCGACAACAGCTAGTGCTAATTTATCAATTAGCTCTTGTATGCGTTGATGCTTGCGCTTCATTGCGGCCTTGTTAACCACTAAGCGCGAGCTGACATCGGCGATGTGATCTAAAGGCTCCATGCCATTCGCTTTTAAGGTGTTGCCGGTGTCAACGATGTCGACAATTAAATCGGCCAAGTCCATTAGCGGCGCTAATTCCATCGCTCCGTATAATTTAATAATGTCGGCTTGCTGACCTTGTGCAGCAAAGTGCTGTTTGGCGATGTTGACAAATTTTGTGGCTACACGCACACGGCCTTTCGGTAGTGCGTGGCCTTTTAAACCCGCAGTCATTAGGCGGCACTTGGCAATTTGTAAATCTAGAGGCTCGTATAAATCGGCCCCGCCTACCTCTAGCAGCATGTCCTTGCCCGACACGCCTATATCGGCAGCACCGTGCTGCACATAGGTGGGCACATCAGAGCCACGTATCACTATCAGCTTTACATCAGGCTGATTGGTTGCAAAAATCAGCTTGCGACTTTTGCTAATATCTTCCAAAGGCGCTATACCCGCAGCGGCAAATAAAGGCAGTGTTTCGCTGAGTATACGACCCTTAGTGAGGGCAATAATAATGTCTTGATCGTTATTCATTACATTAACTTTTTTAACAGGTTTAGTTAGCGATGCGGCGTATTTTTGCGCCCAGCATTTGCAGCTTTTCTTCTATACATTCGTAACCACGATCGATGTGATAAATCCTATCGATTAGGGTGTCGCCCTCGGCAATTAAACCGGCAATCACTAAACTGGCTGAGGCCCGCAAATCGCTAGCCATAACCGGCGCTGCTTTTAAGCGCTCTATGCCGATAATAACGGCGGTGTTGCCCTCTATGGTAATGTTGGCGCCCATGCGCTTCATTTCCTGAGTTTGGTTAAGACGGTTTTCAAAAATAGTTTCGACTATGGTGCTAGTGCCTTCGGCGATGGTGTTCATAGCCGTGAACTGGGCCTGCATGTCGGTGGGGAAACCGGGATAAGGCGCGGTGCGTATACTGACTGCCTTGGGCCTGCGGCCTTGCATATCCAATTCTATCCAGCCATCACCGGTAGTGATTTTAGCACCGGCATCTTCTAGCTTAACAATCACCGCTTCTAATATATCGCTGCGGGTATCTTTTAATTTTATCCGGCCACCGGTGGCGGCAGCAGCCACCAAGTAGGTGCCAGTTTCTATACGGTCGGGCATGACTGAATAATCACAGCCGTGTAATTTCTCTACCCCTACTACGGTAATAGTCGCAGTGCCGTGGCCTTCAATGTTGGCGCCCATGGCAATTAAAAATTCAGCCAAGTCGACTACTTCCGGTTCGCGAGCGGCGTTTTCTAAAATGGTTTTACCTTCGGCCAATACCGCTGCCATTAAAATATTTTCGGTGCCGCCCACAGTGACGGTATCCATAAAAATGTGTGCACCTTTTAAGCGACCATTAGATTTAGCGCGTATATAGCCCTCATCAACGGTAACAGTAGCACCTAAAGCTTCGAAGCCTTTAAGGTGTATATCCACAGGTCGACTGCCTATGGCACAACCACCGGGAAAGGAAACATTGGCTTCACCAAAGTGCGCCAGTAACGGCCCTAACACCAAAATTGAGGCGCGCATGGTTTTAACCAGCTCATAGGGGGCGGTTAGCTCTTGTATGGTGGTGGGATCAATTTCTATACCCAGTTTTTCATCGATAATCGCGTCCACACCCATGCAGCGCAACACCGTAATCATAGTGGTGACGTCATGTAAGTGCGGCAAGTTGCGTATGGTCACCGGCTCACTGGCTAAGAGTGACGCCGCTAAAATCGGCAGCGCCGAGTTTTTAGAACCAGAGATACGAATCTCGCCATTTAACTTTGCGCCGCCTTGGATCAGCAGTTTATCCATGAAAAAACCTTAATTAATTAGTCTGAGACTCTTATTGTGAGTGCTCAGCGGGAGTAAGCGCTTTGATGTTCACAGCATGTAAGCTGCCATCGGCTATTTGTTGGCTTAAACCGGCATACACCATTTGCTGGCGCTTAACAGGGCGCACCCCTTCAAAGATATCGCCTATGGCCGTCACTGTGCAGTGGCTGCCCTCGACCTCGACATGTACTTCGCAGCCGCTTAACTCGGCCTGCAGTAATTGTTTGATTTGATCTGCGTTCATGACTTCCTCATCGCCCATTCTTGCTGGAATTGTTACCGGCATTGTTACCGGCGTTCTTGCTGGCATTATTACTGGCGTAGCTACTGATATTATTGCTAGCAGCCACACTATTAAAAGACGGCAAATTATACGGAAACAGGCCCCAAATAGCGAGCTAAATGGGGCCTCCAGCGCTATTGTTGTGACGGCGGTTGTACTGCAGTCTCTTGGCCGGCAGGCTTAACCGACCAATTATCGATCACCTTATCCAAGTCACCCTGATAACGCTTGGCGGCAGAGATAAATTGGCCCTGATACACCAAACCCAAATTAACCGCTTCTATAGTTACGTTGCGTATTTTCCAAGAACCATCTCTGTCTTGACGCATTTTGTAATGCACCTCGTAGGGTTTCTCCGCCGAGCCGTAGATTTTTTGCAAAACAGTAGTGCTACCATCATTGCCGTCATCTGCTGCGGGGGGGACGACTTCAGTGCGGGTACCACCAAAGGCCAACAAGCCCTTAGCGTAGGTTTGCACCAAGCCCTGCTTGAACACTCCGGCAAAACGCCGAACTTGGCCTTTAAAAGCATCCTTGGCCTTATTCGAACCTAGCTGTTTGTAATATTCTCTAGTGGCATAGGGACCCATAACACCACGGGAAAAACTATCGAAGTCGACCACAGCATCTAATATGCTTTCTATTTCCCTATAAAAACGCTGAGGATCACTTTCAAAATAACCGTTGGCATCATCGATTAAGCTCAGCACTTTGTCAGTGGTTTGCTCTACGGTTTGATGAGCGCTTAAGGGTGCCGCCGCAGCCACACTCACCATCAATAACAGTGACGTAATAGCCACTGACACGCGTTGTAAAACCCTCATGATTTTCTCCTGATAATGAATGGCTGCCAATGTAACGAAAAAAGCAGCGCGGTAAAAGCATTCTGTTGCCACAAATACACTACAATAACTTTTCTTTTAAATACCAAAATTACCACAGTGGCGATTACCTTTAGTAAAAACCCCTATATAATGGCCGCCCTAAACAAACCCACTCACCCCATTCACTACCCATAGGAACACCATGCTAGAAGCCAGTATTGCTATCATTATCGGATTTGCAGGCTTAATTTGGAGCGCCGACCAATTTGTTGCAGGTGCCGCCGCCATCGCCAAAAATCTGGGTATGGCTCCCATCATGATAGGGTTAACCATTGTCGCCATTGGCACCTCAGCCCCTGAAATTATCGTCTCTATTAGCGCCGCCTTAAAGGGGGCAGGTGATTTGGCAGTGGGTAATGCATTAGGTTCCAACCTAGCTAACATAGGTATGGTGTTGGGAATTACCGCGCTAGTTGCCCCCATCCCCATCGCCCTAACTATTTTAAAACGCGAAATGCCGCTGCTATTAATTGCCACTATAGGCGCCAGCTACTGCTTATACGATGGCTATTTAAGTTGGTCGGACGGCGTTATTTTACTAGTTACGCTGGCGGTTATTTTTTATATTTTGGTCACCAGTAAATCACACCAGCCCGATGCCGAACATGAGGCCGATATTGAACACATACCCACCATGAGCACAGCTAAAGCCTGGCTGCTGTTTGTGGTGGGCTTTGCCCTGCTCATTGCCAGCTCACAACTATTGGTATGGGGGGCAAAAATAGTCGCTATAGAGCTAGGGGTTAGCGAGCTAATTATAGGCTTAACCGTAGTCGCGGTGGGCACCAGTTTGCCCGAGTTGGCCGCCACTGTCGCCAGCGCGCTAAAAGGCCACCACGACATAGCGCTGGGCAATATCGTAGGCTCCAATCTATTTAACCTGCTTGCCGTAATGGCTATGCCAGCACTGATTAGCCCCACCGCTTTAAGCGCCGAGGTATTTACTCGCGACTATATGAGCATGGCTGGCATCACGCTATTATTAGCAACCATACTCTATGGCCACTATATCTGGGCCAAACGAGCGCGCAACAAACTACAGGCTAGCAATGCTACCGCCCTATTACCGACTCAATACTTAGGTAGGTTAGCTGGCGCGGCGCTATTAATTGCGTACGCAGCCTATTACTATCTGCTATTCCCTATTAACGGATAAGCCACACCATGACGACTATCTCTTTTAAAGATTCCGCACTGCGCACGATTAAGATAGAGCGCGATGCCGTGGCCAGCTTAGTAGACCGTATAGATCAGCACTTTGATCAGGCCTGCGAACTCATGCTGCAATGCCAGGGCCGCGTCGTCGTCACTGGCATGGGTAAGTCTGGACATATAGGCACTAAAATCGCCGCCACCCTAGCTAGCACTGGCACCCCGGCCATGTTTGTCCATCCCGGTGAAGCCAGCCACGGCGACATGGGCATGATTACCGCGCAAGATGTGGTGATAGCACTATCCAACTCCGGCACCACCGCTGAAGTCGTCACCTTATTACCGCTGTTAAAACGCTTGGGGATACCGCTAATCACCATCACCGGCAACCCGGACTCCATCTTATCGCAAACCGCCGATGCCAATTTAGACGTAAGCGTAGAGCAAGAAGCCTGCCCGCTTAACCTAGCACCCACCTCCAGCACCACCGCCTCACTGGTAATGGGTGACGCCCTAGCCATAGCCCTATTAGAAGCACGCGGCTTTACCGCTGAAGACTTTGCTTTTTCACACCCCGGCGGCGCACTGGGCCGACAGCTATTATTAAAAGTGGAAGATGTTATGCACAGCGGCGAGCAAATACCGAAAGTGCAAAGCGGCACTCTGCTTAGCGATGCCCTACTGGAAGTCAGCCGCAAAGGCTTGGGCATGACCACCGTGGTGGATGCCCAGAATATCTTAATCGGCCTATTTACCGATGGCGATTTGCGCCGCGCCCTGGATCACAGCATAGACATACACAGCACCCGCATCGACGAGGTGATGACAGTCAACTCAAGAACCGCCAGCCCCGGCATGTTAGCCGCTGAAGTGCTGGGCTTAATGGACGAGTACAAAATCAACTCCATGGCTGTAGTTGATAGCCATAAACACCCCGTCGGCGCGGTACATTTACACGACTTACTAAAGGCGGGAGTGGCTTAGCCCACACACTATGACTTTACTGCGTCGCAAACAAAAACACTTCGTCATTACCAGTATCGCTCTGGCTTTACTGCTAATGTTTTTGTGGTTGTATACCGAATCCGGCTCCACCCCCAGCTTTAGCAAAAAGGCCACACCCAAAGAACCTGAAATTTTTATGCGCGACATACACAGCCAACGCTTTAATGCCGAAGGCCAATTAGCGCATACCCTGACAGCCGAAAGCCTTAACAACTACGCCAAGGGCAAACGCAGCATATTGCAACTACCGGTGATGCACTTTTACACCGACCAGCAACTGACATGGCAGATCACTGCAGACTCAGGCATAG
Source organism: Dasania marina DSM 21967 (assembly GCF_000373485.1). NCBI lineage: Bacteria > Pseudomonadati > Pseudomonadota > Gammaproteobacteria > Cellvibrionales > Spongiibacteraceae > Dasania > Dasania marina. The sequence goes on along the minus strand of NZ_KB891579.1, from coordinate 35,524 downwards.
TAACGAAACAGGGCCAGCAGGTAGCATTAAAAAATAATGTTATTGTATTGAGCAACGACCAGCGCTACCAGCTCAGCACCAGCGCACTAAATATCTATCCCAAAAAACAAATCGCCGAGAATAATCTAGCCGTCACTATTACTAGCCCACAGGGCACGACTACCGCCACCGGTATTAGAACGGACTTAACCCAAGAGCACACTCTATTGAAAAAAAACGTAACAGGCCACTATCATGCAGCGCCGTAAGCTACACATACCACTCAGCGCCGCGGCGCTCAGCCTCATTAGCACCCTATTTAGCAACTCAGGCTGGACCCTGCCAGAAGACCGTGCCCAGCCCATCACCATACAATCAGACTCTGCCGAACAGCGCATCGTCGACGGCAAAGAAACGACCCTCTATAACGGCAGCGTAGTGATGGTACAGGGCAGCCTGCATATTAAAGGCGACACTGTTACCGTGTTTAGCGAGGATCGCTCGGTCACCCGTATCGTCGCCATAGGTAAGCTGGCCTTTTTTAGCCAGCAAAACGAAGCTGAAAAGCCGCCCGTAGAAGCGCAGGCGGAAACCATAGAGTACCAACTCAGCAACGACACCATCGTCTTTTTAAACCAGGCCACACTAACCCAAGGAGCCTCCAGCCTTAGCGGCCAACGCATAGACTACAACACCAACACCGCGCAAGTGAAAGCAGCTGGCAGCCAAGAGGGCAGCGAAGCCGCCAGCAGCACCGGCCGGGTTAATATGGTGCTAGAGCCCAAGCGCAAAATCGATAGCGCGGAGACCAATGGCATGTCTGCACCTATAGCCAATCCAAGCCCAGCACCAAAACCTGAATCAGAGTCTGAATCAGAACCTAAGCCAGCCCCTGAACCAGAGCCCGTATCCGTACCAGCCCCCGTAAGCGACGATGTGTCAGCTACCGCCGTAGACGCGCCCACCCCTGCAGCTATTTCTGCAGCTACCCCAACACCTACCCCTACGGTACAGCCCAACACAACAGGCAATGACAAGGCCAGCGCACCAACCGACGATCATACCAACCCCAAAACCGACCTAAAGGATAGCCATGCCGACGCTGTTAGCCAGTAACCTAGCCAAGGCCTACAAAGGCCGGGAAGTGGTTAAAGATGTTTCACTGTCCGTAGAAAGCGGCCAAATCGTCGGTTTATTAGGGCCTAACGGTGCCGGTAAAACCACCTGCTTTTACATGATAGTGGGCATAGTCACCGCAGACCGCGGCCGCATCACCCTGGACGATAAAGACCTCACCGGCCTCTCCATGGGCGGCCGCGCTAGACAAGGCATAGGCTACCTACCCCAAGAAGCGTCTATCTTTCGCAAGCTCAGCGTGGCCGACAACATTATGGCCATACTGGAAACCCGCGCAGACTTAAGCCGCCGACAACGCAAAGCTAAACAGCAAGAGTTACTGCAAGAGCTGCACATTACCCATATACGCGACAGCTTGGGCATGGCCTTATCGGGGGGCGAACGCCGCCGGGTAGAAATCGCCCGCGCGCTAGCGACTGAACCGGCATTTATTTTATTGGATGAGCCCTTTGCTGGCGTAGACCCCATTTCGGTGGGCGATATTAAAAACATTATTAAGCATTTAAAAAACCTTAATATAGGGGTGCTAATCACCGACCACAATGTGCGAGAAACCCTTAGCATCTGCGAAAAAGCCTATATCGTCGGCGATGGTCACATCATCTCCGAAGGTTCACCCGAAACCGTGCTCAATAACCGCAAAGTGCGGGATATTTATCTGGGCCACCAGTTTGTTTTATAAGCTGTGCAGCTTTTAAACTACTGTGGTGCATAGCCATAAAAAAAGCGGTATAAATATTGCTTTCTTATTGCCTATAAGAACCTGCATAAACTACACTAGGCCTTAAGTTGTCCTCATTAATCACTGGCATTAATAGCCTGCACCAAGGGTAAAACCACCCACCTGGCGCGACTTCCTTGTGCGGAAAAGTAATAATTAGTCACTATGAAACAATCGCTACAACTTAAAATTGGCCAGCAGCTGACCATGACGCCGCAGTTGCAGCAAGCGATCAAACTATTACAGCTTTCCACCCTAGATTTACAGCAAGAGATACAACAAGCCTTAGAAAGCAATCCCATGCTAGAGGTGAACGAAGAAAGCGAAGCCGACAGCCCAGCCAAAGAAGGCGATAAGCAAGCCGAGCTGGTAGACCTCAGCCAACCCAACGAAAAACCCACCAGCAAAGAAGCCGACAGCACCGCCGCCGATGCCGATAGTGACTGGGCTGAAAACAACATCCCCGACGACCTACCGGTAGACACCAACTGGGATGACGTTTACACCAATAACAGCCCCAGCAGTAACGGCTCATCAGCCAGCGGCGATAACGACTATAACTTTGACGCCAACAACAGCGCCGAAGAATCATTACAAGATCACCTCTACTGGCAGCTCAACCTGACCCGACTCTCCGACTTGGACCGAGCCGTCGCCATGGCTATAGTTGATGCCGTAGACAACAATGGCCGGCTCACCCAAACCCCCGAAGATATACTCTCCGGTTTTAGCGAAGAATACCCCGAACTAGAGCTGGACGAAGTGGTGGCAGTACTACACCGGGTACAGCAATTTGACCCGCCGGGGGTGGCTGCAGCTGACTTACAAGAGTGTTTGATGATACAGCTCAACCAGCTGTCTCCCGACACCCCTTGGCTAAAAGAAGCCAAACTTGTCACTACTCGCCACCTGGCCTTATTGGGCAACCGTGATTACGCCCAATTGATGCGCCGTAGCAAACTCAAAGAAACACAGCTGCAAGCCGCACTAGTGCTTATCCAAAGCCTTAGCCCCAACCCCGGCGAAACCATTACCAGCAGCCAAACCGAATATATAGTACCCGATGTTTTTGTTAAAAAGATCAAAGGCCGCTGGACCGTCGAGCTCAACCCCGATACCGCCCCCAAACTCAGTATTAACAGCACCTATGCCTCCATGGTTAAGCGCGCCGACAATAGCAGCGACAACAACTATTTGCGCGACAACTTGCAAGAGGCGCGCTGGTTTTTAAAAAGCCTACAAAGTCGCAACGAAACCCTGATGAAAGTGGCCACCCGCATCGTCGAGCACCAGCGCGGCTTTTTGGATTACGGTGACGAGGCCATGAAGCCTTTAGTACTGCACGACATCGCCGAGGCGGTAGAAATGCACGAATCCACTATCTCGCGGGTCACCACCCAAAAATACATGCATACGCCCAGAGGTATTTTTGAGCTCAAGTATTTTTTCTCCAGCCATGTCAGCACCGACTCCGGCGGCGAATGCTCCTCCACCGCGATACGGGCACTGATCAAAAAACTCATAGCCGCCGAAAACACCAAAAAACCACTCAGTGACAGTAAAATTACCGCCTTACTGGGCGAACAGGGCATCAAAGTGGCCCGCCGCACCATAGCCAAATACCGCGAGTCGCTTAATATACCGCCCTCTAATGAGCGCAAGCGGCTGGTTTAAGCTGAATAATCAAACACTTAAAAAACTACCGACACAGCGACGAGATTCTTAGCAGGCGAACTAAACAGGCTGCCAAAATTACGCTAAGCTGAAAGAGACGGGAGCCACTTCCTCCCTATTCAATTAAAGAGTCCGCACGCCGTGCAGCACTACTTTTTAACCCTGTCAGAAGGAGCCAGCCATGCAAATTAATGTTAGCGGTCACCATGTCGAAGTTACTACAGCCCTTAGAGATTACGTCAGCAGCAAATTTTCCCGCCTAGAACGCCATTTTGATCAAATAACTAACACCAATGTCACTTTAACCGTTGAAAAACTCAGCCAAAAAGCAGAAGCTAACGTCCATGTTGCTGGCGCCGATTTATTCGCTGTCTCAGAGTCTGAAGATATGTATGCTGCGATAGACACGCTCACCGACAAACTTGACCGCCAACTGATTAAACATAAAGAAAAAGTCAAAAGTTATTAGCCCATTAACCCCAAGCACGCTCACACAGTAATCGCGAAATTCTATGTCTTTATCCTCCATTCTTACCCTTGAGCGCACCCTCTGTGGTGCCGAAGGGCGCAGCAAAAAACGCGTTCTAGAAACTACATGCCAATTTATATGTCAGGATATAGTTTCGCTAGACAGTGAGGACTTATGCGACAAGATCACTGCCCGCGAGCAGCTGGGCAGCACCGGCCTAGGCCACGGCATAGCCATACCCCACTGCCGCATAGACAACTGCAGTAGCATTACCGGCGCGTTGATTAAACTAGAACAGCCGGTAGACTTTGACGCGATAGACGGTGAGCCCGTAGATATCTTGTTTGTACTTATCGTGCCTAACGAAGCGCAGGATGAACACCTAGCGGTGCTAGCTACCCTGGCCAAATTATTCAGCACCGCCGAATTTTGCCAGCAACTGCGCAACGCCAAAACCAGCCAAGAGCTGTTTGATATAGCCATTAACGCTTAGCTATAAACCCTTTGCTATTTAAGCTTATAGTCATAAACCACAGTCATTAATAACAGCCACACAGGAGCACTATGAGGCTAATTATCATCAGCGGCCGTTCCGGCTCAGGCAAAAGTAGCGCCCTCAACCTCTTAGAGGACGAAGGCTATTACTGCATAGACAATTTACCGGTAGCGCTGATTCCCGATTTAGTCACCCATCTTAAACAAGGCGGCCATCCTTCAGGGGATAAAGTTGCGCTGTGCATAGACGCCCGCAATAGCAGCAGCGACTTAAGCGCGCTCACCTTGATGATAGAAGGCGATCATCCCGGCGTAAGCATAGAAGTCATCTACCTAGACGCCGACAATGACAAGCTCATCAAGCGCTTTAGCGAAACCCGCCGCCGCCACCCGCTGAGTAATAAAGACACCGGCTTAGCCGAGGCCATTAGCCGCGAACAAAAACTGCTAGAACCCATTGCCAGTATTGCCACCCTCACCATAGACTCCAGTGACATGAGCCTACACGACCTGCGCGACACCATTAAGTCGCGCTTAGTCGACAAAAAAGGCAGCAGCATCTCCATTCAGTTTCAGTCCTTTGGCTTTAAACACCGCATACCTAACGATGCCGACCTAGTTTACGACATACGCATATTGCCCAACCCGCACTGGGACCCGGCCCTGCGCATACTTACCGGGCTAGACCAGCCGGTCATAGATTTTTTAAACACGCAGCCGCAAGTCGATAGCATGTACGAGGATATACGCAGTTATTTAGAAAAGTGGTTGCCCGCCTACCAAGACAGCAACCGCAGTTACATCACCATCGCCATAGGCTGCACTGGCGGCCAACACCGCTCCGTGTACATGGCCGAGCGGCTAGCCCATTATTTCGCTGACCACTTTGATAATGTGCAAGTCCGCCACCGCGAAATGCCCAAACAGGCTAGCTGAGAGCACGCTGAAACCCTAACTGCAATGAACCAGTAACAATAATGAACCAGAGCCACTGCATGATTACTTGTCACACCACCATTATTAATAAGCTGGGCCTACACGCCCGCGCCGCCGCCAAGTTTGTGTCTACCGCTAGCGCCTATGGTTGCAGTATTAACGTGGGCAAGGACGGTCAGTACGTCAATGCTAAAAGCATTATGTCGGTGATGATGCTGGCCGCCAGCAAAGGCACCGAGCTAGAACTACAGTTTGACGGTGACGATGCCGAAAGCGCCCAAGCCGCCCTACTGGAGCTTATCCATAATCGCTTTGACGAAGCCGAATAANCCCGCACAAANCCCGCCATAGTTCACTTAATTTCCTCTAAACACATATATTAAGTTGTTGAATTACTTAGTTTTCTGGATAATCACCGGCAGTCACCTACACTGCGCTTAGCGCCCAACCGTGGCACCGTGTGATTACCCGGAGACTCTATGTCCGAAAATGCCGAATACAAGCCCGCCCACAGTAACTTGGAATTGTTAAACCAAGCACTAGGCAGTGGCACCTTTATTCAGACTCGTCGCATGCTCAACAGCCTGCCGCGTACTGAAGTGGCACATATGATAGAGTCCTCACCGCCCAAAACCCGGGCCGTGCTCTGGCAGCTGATAAACTCCGACATAGAAGGCGAAATACTGCCCCACCTCAGCGATGAGATACAGGCCCAGTTCCTCAGCGAAATGAACACCAATGAGCTGGTGGCCGCCACCGAAGGCCTAGAGCCCGACGATATCGCCGATATTTTGCAGCAACTGCCCAACCAGGTGATACGTGAAGTCTTAGACTCCATGGACCACCAAGACCGGCAGCGGGTAGAGCAAATACTGTCCTACCCGGAAGACACTGCCGGCGGCTTGATGAACACCGATGTCATCACCGTGCGCCCTGCCGTCACCCTAGATGTGGTGGCACGTTATTTACGCCGCCATGCCGAGTTGCCAGAGATGACCGACAATCTCTATGTGGTTAGCCGCCGCGACGAATTTATCGGCCTATTACCGCTGCGTAAAATATTGGTGTCTGACCCCAGCGTCACCGTGCGCGAAATCATGAACACCGACGTTACGCCTATACATGCCAATTTAGATGACAGCGAAGTCGCACGCTTATTTGAACGCCACGATTTAATCTCGGCACCGGTAGTCGATAACAACGGCCGCCTGCTGGGCCGTATCACTATTGATGACGTGTTAGACGTTATCCGCGAAGATGCCGACCACTCACTGATGGGCATGGCCGGCTTAGGCGAAGACGAAGACACCTTCTCGCCCTTTAGTAAAACCGCACCGCGCCGCGCTATTTGGTTGGGCATCAACTTACTCACCGCCTTTGCCGCCTCAGGGGTGATTAACCTATTTCAAGACACCCTAGAAAAAGTGGTAGCGCTGGCGGTGTTAATGCCCATCGTCGCTAGTATGGGGGGCGTAGCAGGTACCCAAACCCTTACCGTGGTGATACGCGGCATGGCCATGGGCCATATAGATAGTAACAACAGCCGCTGGCTAATTACCCGCGAACTGTTAGTCGGCTTGGCCAACGGCCTATGCTGGGCGGTGGTGGTGGCGGGTGCCGCCACACTGTGGTTTGACGATACCATCATAGGTATTATTATCGCCGCCGCCATGCTAATTAATTTAGTCACCGCCGCCGTGGCTGGCGCCGTGCTACCCTTGGTACTGAAAAAAATGAACATAGACCCAGCCCTGGCCGGTGGTGTCGTCCTCACCACCGTCACCGATGTGGTGGGCTTTTTATCTTTCTTGGGGCTGGCAACCCTAGCTTACGCATAATGTACAAAGGCACAACATGAACCAATGGTATAACGACGAAGATGATCAGGATCTTCCCCCCAGTAAATCGCAACTTAAGCGCGAGATGCACGCACTGCAACAACTGGGTAGTAAAATTGTCAAACTCAGCATAGGCCAATATGCCACCATCCCCTTGGAAGGCATATTAAAAGAAGCCATAGATACCGCTCGCCGCATTAAAAGCCGCGAAGGCCTGCGTCGGCAAATGCAGTTTATAGGTAAACTCTTACGTGAGATGGATACCGCGCCTATAGAGCAGGCCTTTAGCGAATTAGAAAGTGGCCGTGTAAACGCCGCCATACGCTTTCAAGAATTAGAGCAATGGCGCGACCGTCTAGTGCAAGAAGGGCCTAATTCTGTAGAGGGCGTGCTAGAGCAATACCCACAAGCCGACCGCCAGCATTTACGCCAACTGGTGCTACAGGCTGGCAAAGAACAAAAAACCAATAAGCCCCCCGCCGCCGCCCGCAAAATTTTTAAATATTTACGCGAGCTCGATAAGCAGTAAGCCCAGCACGCTTAACCCTCTTAGGCCGCTATCCACTAGCGGCCTGATTTTTGTCCCCTGCCCTAACAGCCTATTTGTACTATGCTGATGATTCCTATAATTAATAATATTGATGGAGTCATACTATGTGCCGACTGTTACTGACCTTCGCCTTATTGCTCAGCCTCAGCAGCAACGGACTCAGCAGCGACGACCGCACTACTATTTATATCAAAGCAGGCACACTAATAGATGTGGTCAACGCAAAAGTCTTAACTCAGCAATTGATCACCGTACAGGGCCAGCAGATTATTGCCGTAGGCCCTATTAGCGCAAGCACGCTAGATCCGCAGGCACAGATTATAGACCTCAGCGATCACACCGTAATGCCCGGGTTGATGGACGCCCACACCCACTTACTCTCATCTATGGTGTGGGGCTATGACAGCCTAGCGCTGTCTGACGACAGGCTGCTGATTTACGGCGTTATCAATGCCGAAAAAACTTTGCTAGCGGGCTTTACCAGTGTGCGTGATGTGGGCGCGCCTAGCTTTGCCGATGTCGCCCTGCGCGACGCCATTAATGCCGGCGAAATCGCCGGCCCCCGCATGCTGGTCTCCGGCCCCGCCCTAGGCATTACCGGCGGTCACTGCGACAATAATATGCTGCCCATAGATTACCACGTACAAGCCGAAGCCGTGGCCGATGGCCCTTGGGCAGCACGCACTATGGTGCGCAAGAATATTAAATACGGTGCCGACCTGATTAAGTTTTGCGGCACCGGCGGGGTATTTTCCAAAGGCACTAAAGTGGGTGCCCAGCAATACACCCTAGAAGAAATGCGCGCCATTATTGACGAGGCACATATGGCCGGTAAAAAAGTCGCCGTGCACGCCCACGGCACGGCCGGTATTAAAGCCGCGATTATAGCCGGTGCCGATAGCATAGAGCACGCCAGTTTTCTGGATAACGAGGCGATTACGTTAGCCAAAAAAAACGGCACGTATTTATCCATGGATATTTACAACGACGACTTTATTCTGCAAGAGGGCAAGAAGTTTGGCATGACCGACGAGTCGCTAGCGAAAGAAAAACATTTGGGGCTCACCCAAAGGCAGAGCTTTCAAAAAGCCGTTAAGGCCGGAGTCAACATCGCCTATGGCACCGATGCCGGGGTCTACCCCAATGGTGAAAACGGCAAGCAAATGGCCAAGATGGTGGAGTGGGGCATGACCCCTATACAAGCCGTACAAACCGCCACCCTGCACACCGCCACCCTGTTTGGTAGCCAGCAGCAAACCGGTGCCATCACCGTGGGTAGGCTGGCCGACATTATTGCCATTAAAGGCGATCCGCTAAAAGATTTGTCGTTGTTTAAACACGTTAGCTTTGTGATGAAAGACGGCCAAGTTTATAAACAACCCTAAACTGCCATAGCGGGTGCAGGAGCGATCTCCGCACTTGCCATTACTGCGTCACTGCCCTTTAATAACGGCTTTGTTAATCAATAGCTTGGGCATAACCTATGGATCATCGAACACTGCTAGGCGTAGAACTGCCTATTATTCAAGCCCCTATGGCAGGGGTGCAAGACAGCGAATTAGCCCTAGCAGTGGCTGCCGCAGGCGGCTTAGGTTCACTGCCCTGCGCCATGCTCAGCGCCGAGCAATTACAGGCCGAGCTAAGCCGCTTACAAGACCACCCCCAAAAAGATAGCCCGCAGCGGTTTAATATTAATTTTTTCTGCCATCAGCCACCCAAGCCCGACCCTGCTAAAGAGCAACAGTGGCGGCAATTACTGCAACCCTATTTTGCAGAATTAAACCTAGACATAAACACTATCGCGGCAGGCCCACAACGCCTGCCCTTTAGCCACGCCATCGCCGACATATTAGAACCTTACCAGCCCACCATTATCAGTTTTCATTTTGGCCTGCCTGCCGCCGACTTATTAGCGCGGGTAAAAAGCTGGGGCAGCACCGTGCTAGCCTCTGCCACCACTGTAAAGGAAGCCCTTTGGCTGCAGGCTCACGGTGCCGATGCCATTATTGCCCAAGGTTTAGAAGCCGGCGGCCATCGCGGCATGTTTCTCAACCAAGACTTAAGCGAGCAAATGGGCAGCTTTGCATTACTGCCGCAAATAGTTGCGGCCGTCACTCTACCGGTTATTGCCGCAGGCGGTATCGCCGATGCTAAAGGCGTGAAAACAGCATTGGATTTAGGCGCCATAGCCGCACAAATTGGCAGTGCCTATTTGTTGTGTCCAGAAGCTAAAACCAGCACCTTACATAGAGCAGCGCTGAGTAGCGATAGAGTACAACACACCGCCGTGACTAATCTGTTATCGGGCAGGCCCGCCCGTGGCATAGTGAACCGCCTTATTAGCGAGCTGGGGCCTATCAATACCAAAGCGCCAGAGTTCCCGCTGGCGGCTACAGCCATCAGCGCGCTGCGTCTACAGGCCGAAAGCCAAGGGCTGGATCATTTTTCACCACTGTGGTGCGGGCAGAATGCTAGCGGCTGCCAAACTATTTCCGCCACCGACTTAACCCTATGGCTGGCGACGAACGTTTAAAGCCGTAAAACATTAAAAAAATGAAAAGAAAACATGACTTTAGTCATAAGTGGTAACACACGGTTATTGCTGTGCCTAACCATGCCCGCGCTGGCACCCATATCCAGGGTATCGCACAGAACGTATAGACCCGCTACGCCTCTTAAAACAGCGCCATTAACAATGACTTATACCGTTTGCAGTTAAAAATAAGCTCTTCACAAATGGTGCGGGGTAAAAAAAGCGCTCTCGCCCTCTGGGTAACCAAGCCCAATGAGATGACAGCACTACAAGCCACCGGCGGCTGGCTGGACAAACCGCAATATAATTAGCCACTATATAAACACTATTCCCTATAACTATTCTCGCTGCCTGGCAGCCCTCGCTCAGGCCGTTAACAAGCGCCCACTACAGGTAAAACGACTAAGGTTTTTTTACACATTTACATGCTTAAAAAAATATTTCTTACAATAATTGACTACGTCCTATTTTTTTTTAGACTATGCTTAGATTCAGAGTGGTGAGTTCATAGCAGCATTATCATCAGACTAACCGGCAGGGATTTTGCCACATCTGGGTATTTTTAATTCTGAGGATTTACTCAGCGTTTTTTCGGTCTTACCGTTACAGGGGTGAATTATGAGCATCTTTAGCCACTACCGCCAACGCTACGAAACTGTGCAACAGGAAGATCTTAGTATCCAAGAATATCTGGAACTATGTAAATCTGACCCTAGCGTCTATGCCTCGGCGGCTGAACGTCTATTACTGGCTATAGGCGAACCGGAAATTGTTGATACCGCCAAAGACGCCAGACTCAGTCGTATTTTTTCCAACAAAGTCATCAAGCGCTACCCTGTATTCAAAGACTTCTACGGTATGGAAGAGTGTATAGAAAACATAGTTTCGTTTTTTAAACATGCCGCCCAAGGTTTGGAAGAGAAAAAACAAATACTCTATCTATTAGGCCCAGTCGGTGGCGGTAAATCGTCCCTAGCCGAAAAATTAAAATCGCTAATGGAAAAAGAGCCTATCTATTGTATTAAAGGCTCACCTGTTTTTGAATCACCATTAGGGCTGTTCGACCCAGAAGAAGATGGAAAAATATTACGCGAAGACTACGGCATACCTCGCCGTTATATCAACACCATCATGTCGCCCTGGGCGGTTAAGCGCCTGCATGAATACAATGGTGACATCAGCCAATTTAAAGTAGTAAAAGTCTACCCCTCTATACTCAGTCAAATTGCCATTTCAAAAACAGAACCGGGCGATGAAAACAACCAAGACATTTCATCACTGGTAGGTAAAGTCGATATACGCCAGCTAGAAGAGTTCCCACAAAATGATCCTGACGCCTATAGCTTTTCTGGCGGCCTATGCCGAGCTAACCAAGGCATAATGGAATTTGTGGAAATGTTTAAAGCGCCCATCAAAGTATTACACCCGCTGTTAACCGCCACCCAGGAAGGTAACTACAACAGCACCGAGGGCCTAAGCGCGATACCGTTTAACGGCATTATTTTAGCGCACTCCAACGAATCAGAGTGGAAAACCTTTAAAAACAACAAAAACAATGAGGCCTTTATAGATCGCGTCTATATAGTCAAAGTACCTTATTGCTTGCGCGTTTCAGAAGAAGTCAAAATATACAAAAAACTGTTAGAAAATAGTTCACTGGCAAAAGCCCAGTGCGCTCCAGACACCTTATCCATGCTGGCCAAGTTCGCCATATTGTCGCGTTTAAAAGAACCCGAAAACTCCAACATCTATTCAAAGATGAAAATCTATGACGGCAAAAACCTAAAAGACACCGACCCTAAGGCCAAATCCATACAAGAGTATCGCGACAGCGCCGGCGTTGACGAGGGCATGAACGGACTTTCCACCCGCTTTGCCTTTAAAATACTCTCTAAGGTGTTTAATTTTGACCCCACAGAAATAGCCGCCAACCCCGTACATCTACTGTATGTGCTAGAGCAGCAAATAGAGCAAGAGCAATTCCCTAAGGAAATTCGAGACCGTTATTTAAACTTTATTAAAGAATACATAGCCTCACAATATGTAGAGTTTATAGGCAAGGAAATACAAACCGCTTATTTAGAATCCTACGCCGAATACGGCCAAAACATTTTCGACCGCTATGTCACCTATGCCGATTTCTGGATACAAGACCAAGAATTTCGCGACCCAGAAACCGGTGAAATACTTGATAGAGCTTCGCTAAATGAAGAGCTTGAGAAAATAGAGAAACCTGCAGGCATCAGCAACCCCAAAGATTTTCGCAACGAAGTGGTTAACTTTGTCTTGCGAGCTAGGGCCAACAACGACGGCAACAACCCAGCGTGGAACAGTTACGAAAAGCTACGCACGGTTATAGAAAAGAAAATGTTCTCCAATACTGAGGATTTACTACCGGTTATTTCATTCAACACCAAAGCATCAGCCGAGGACAAAACAAAACACAGAGACTTTGTTGATCGCATGACAGAAAGAGGCTATACCGAGAAACAAGTAAGACTTTTATCTGAGTGGTACTTACGCGTCAGAAAATCACAGTAGCTGCTAAGCCAAAACACAGCTTTGTGTTAGGGGTGAGCATGAGTATGCAGGCCAGCGATTTTCCATCACGTTATTACAGGTAAGCTTATGAGCTTTATTATAGATAGACGCCTCAACGCCAAAAACAAAAGCACGGTTAACCGCCAACGCTTTTTAAAGCGCTATCGCAAACATATTAAAAAAGCGGTTAGTGATGCCATAGGCAAGCGCTCCATCACCGATATAGAGCATGGCGAGAAAATCAGCATCCCCTCCAAAGAGATAGACGAGCCTATATTTCATCACGGCCAAGGCGGCCACTCAGAAAATGTGCTGCCGGGCAATACCGATTTCATTACTGGTGACCACATCCCCAGGCCACCCTCAGGTGGTGGCGAGGGTGGCTCTGGGTCTGGCGCCAGTGATAAGGGCGAGGGGGAAGATGACTTTATCTTCAACATCACCCAGGAAGAATTTCTAGACTTTATGTTTGAAGACCTGGAACTGCCCAACATGATTAAACGGCAGTTGGCTGGCAACGAAGAATTCAAAATACACCGCGCCGGCATTAGCAACGAAGGTTCACCGGGGAAAATCAATATCGTCAGATCTCTGCGTTCGGCCAATGCCCGACGCATAGCCCTAACCTCTTCGAAACGTAAAAAACTTGCCGCCCTGCAACAAGAGTTAGACCAGCTGCAAGCGGTAGACATGATATTACGAAACCACCAACGCATAGAGTTTCTAACAGACGCAATTGAAAAACTCAGCAAGCTTATAAAACGCGTACCTTGGTTAGATGACTTCGACCTTAAGTACAACTTGCATGTTAAAGTTCCCAATCCACAATCCAAAGCGGTAATGTTTTGCCTAATGGATGTCTCCGGTTCTATGGATCAAACCACCAAAGATATAGCCAAGCGTTTTTTTATATTACTGTATTTATTTTTACAACGTAACTACCAGCGTACCGAGGTGGTTTTTATACGCCACCACACTAGTGCCAGCGAAGTTGATGAACAGGAATTTTTCTATTCTAGGGAAACCGGCGGCACCATAGTTTCCAGCGCCTTAAAATTAATGAAAACCATTATTGATTCGCGCTACCCTTCCGAGCAGTGGAATATTTACGGCGCACAGGCATCTGACGGCGACAACTGGAATGATGACTCATCTATCTGCCGGCAGCTACTTAGTGAAGACATATTACCTAAAGTGCAATATTACTCTTACATAGAGATCACTCCCAGAGAGCATCAATCGCTATGGGAGGATTACAGCATTGTTCAAGACCAACATCCCAAATCATTTGCCATGCAACAACTCGTTGACGCGTCCGAAATTTATTCCGTTTTTCGCGAACTTTTCCAGAAGCAAATCGCATGAAACAATCACCACTATCCACCTCATCTGAATGGAGCTTTGAGCTAATAGAGCGCTATGACAGAGAAATCGCTAAAATTGCTGCCGAATTTGGCCTAGACACCTACCCCAACCAAATCGAAGTCATTAGTTCGGAACAAATGATGGATGCCTATGCCTCGTCTGGCATGCCGCTAGGCTATCACCACTGGTCCTATGGCAAACAATTTATCAATACCGAGCGTTCGTATAACCGCGGGCAAATGGGTTTAGCCTATGAAATAGTGATTAACTCTAACCCTTGCATAGCTTATTTAATGGAAGAAAACACCATGACCATGCAGGCACTGGTTATTGCCCACGCCTGCTACGGCCACAACTCTTTTTTTAAGGGTAATTATTTATTTAAAACCTGGACCGATGCCGATTCCATTATTGATTATTTAGTTTTCGCCAAAAATTATATCGCTGAGTGCGAAAACAAATACGGCATTACTGAAGTTGAGAATGTTATTGACTCCTGCCATGCCATTATGAATTATGGTGTGGATCGCTATAAACGCCCCTACCCCATTTCCGCAGCAGAAGAAAAAAACCGCCAGCACGAACGCGAAGAACACTTACAAAAACAAGTCAACGACCTATGGCGTACTATTCCTGCAGGCAGCGCCGAGGCCGACACACTTAAAAAGGTCCGCTTTCCAGCAGAGCCAGAAGAAAACCTGCTCTATTTTTTTGAAAAGAACTCACCACTGCTAGACCCATGGCAACGAGAAATAATACGCATAGTTAGGAAAATAGCGCAGTACTTCTATCCACAACGGCAAACCCAAGTTATGAACGAGGGCTGGGCCTGTTTTTGGCATTACACGATATTAAATGAAATGTACGACAGGGGCTTAGTCACCGACGGCTTTATTCTGGAATTTTTGCAATCGCACACTAGCGTGGTCTTCCAACCACCCTACAACAGCCCTTATTATAACGGCATCAACCCCTATGCACTGGGGTTTAATATGATGATAGATATACGTCGCATCTGCGAACATCCCACCGCTGAAGACAGAGAGTGGTTCCCAGATATTGCGGGCAGTGATTGGAAAAAAACGCTGCAGTTCGCCATGCGTGACTTTAAAGATGAAAGCTTTATCTTGCAGTTTCTATCCCCTAAAATCATTCGCGACCTAAAGCTATTTTTTATAATCGACGATGATAACAATGCCGATATAGAAGTTGCCGCCATACACGATAGCAGCGGCTATCAAAAAGTGCGGGAATCATTAGCTGGGCAATACAATCTAGGTAATAGGGAACCCAATATTCAAGTGCACAACGTAGAGATTTCCGGCGACAGATCGCTCACCTTGCACCACACGCAGTTTGCAAGAAAACCTATGGGGAAATCCACCGAGTCGGTATTAAAACATATACACAGGTTATGGGGGTTTGACATACACCTGCACTCGCTAGACAACAAGACTATTACCCAGAGCTTTCACTACCCAGCTAAAACCGGTAAGGATGAAGCTGGCCAGTGATTTATCGGCACACACTCTGCGGTTTACGTCTTGAAAAATAACCTGCCTTGGCAATAAAGGTAGCCACAAGAATCAAGCCGCACCCCCACATAGCTTGAGCGGACAACACCTCACCTAAGATAGCGTAGCCAAACAAAGCGGCAACCACTGGCTCCAGCATAAAGATCAAACTGGTATGGGTGGCGGTGGTATAGCGCTGCGCATAGGTTTGCACATAAAAGCGTATAACCGTGGCCACCACAATTAAATAGGCGATGCCATAAACCGCAGCCGCGTTGATATCCAGTTTAAGTTCAGCAAAGCACAACATACCTAGACTGCTCACTACCGCTACCATAGTCACTTGCACCCAAGCTAAAATAACCGGATCGTAACGCACCGCATATCGCGAGTTATAAATGGTGTACAAGGCAAAACAGAACGCCGAGGCCATAACCCATATGTCGCCCTGATTGATATTAGTGCCTGCCTGCAAGGTTAATAATGCCAAGCCTATCACCGCTATAGGCAGGCCTAACAAAACAAGGCGATCAATACGCTCGCCATAAAACAACAATGCAAAGACCGGCACCAGCACCACTTCCATACTTATAATAAAGGAGACCTGGCCAGACTGGCTGTGCTGTAAACCTATAGTCATCATAATAATGCCTACAGATAAAAATATACCTACCCGTAAACAAGGTAAAAAAATAGACCACTGCAACTGATGAATGCGTTTATAAAACAGCATATATAGCAGCAAGGATGATATGAAAAATCGCAGCGCTAAAAAAACAAATGGATCTAGCGTTTGTAAGACTATTTTTGAAATAAAATAGGTAGAGCCGGTAACCAGGGTCAGTAAGGCCAAAACTGCGTCAGCCTGCCATTGGGGCATAAAGTACTCGTTAACAATGATGATTAAAGTTTAGTTTTTTGCTTGCACCGTAAAGCGCTGATGCTGCTGTATAGGCATGGCCAAGCGCAGCTGCTGTAAGCTAGCCAAGTCCATGTTAGCTACTACGCAAGCCTCACCCTTATCGGCCTGCGCCAATATCTTGCCCCAACCATCTATAATCGCCGAGCCGCCCGAGGTTTCTCGGCCATTGTCATGATCGCCGCCTTGGTTGGCGCCTATGATATAACATTGATTCTCTATCGCCCTGGCGCGCAGCAACGGCAACCAATGCGCCTCACCGGTTTTGCGGGTAAATGCCGCAGGCACGCTGATCATATCCACGCCCTCAGCAAACATAGCGCGAAAAAATTCAGGAAAGCGCAGGTCGTAACAAATCGCCATACCCAAACGTCCAAAGGGGGTAGCAAACACCACCACATCATTGCCGGGCACAAAGGTATCGGACTCTCTATAACTACCGTGTTTGTCGGCCACATCAACATCAAAAAGATGCAACTTATTATAACGTGCGCACTCCTCGCCTCTATCATTAAACAAGAGGCTGGCCGCATACACCTTACTGCTGCTACCCGCATCGGCTATGGGTATAGAGCCCGCCACTATCCACACTTTATGCTTGCGCGCCTGCTGCGCCAAAAACTGCCGTATAGGTGCCTTGCCCGTCGCTTCGGCTACGCCTACGGTATATTGCTGTGCACTGGCGAACATCGCGAACACCTCGGGCAACACTAATAATTGCGCACCCTGCGCAACAGCCTGCGCCATTAATATTTCAGCACGAGCTAAATTTTCATCGAGTTTACTGCCGCTAAGCATTTGTATGGCTGCTATTGTTGCTACTGTCATGGCCCCGCCTTACTATCCTTTGCTGATTTAAGCTGTGTTTGCTGATTCTTTTGACCTTTAGCGTCAAACACTTTTTTCAGTTTCAATTGCGGGTCATCCCACTTGCCCTCTATGCTATATACGGCACTGGAAAACTTATCAACCTGCGTTTCAAATAACTTACTGGCACCGTAAACTATGGCTGCCGCCGGTACCCCTCCCATCAGCGCCGCTATCCAGGGTAAGTTTTTCCCTACCGGTAGCGTGGCAATTAAATCCATATCCAATACCTCGGCATTAAGATCCGTACTGCCAGACAAGCGGAAGCGGCTTGAAGGACTCTCTATATTGAGATAATCGATGATATATAGGCGACCACCCACCATTTCAAATTCGCCTTTAAGCTCATCAAAACTCACCCCAGACTTATATAGGTCGGTAAAGTCTAAGCGCAAGCGGCGTAAAATATTATTCATATTTAACACACTGACTATGCGTAAAGCGCCTGTTGCACCACCTGCAGTGTTTAAGAAAATGCCTTTTTTAACATCCAGCTTAATATCGCCTTGCGACAAAGCCATTTGCCACTGGTCGGGCGCGCCTGGCCAGGTTAAATCCAACTCTATTAAACCGCTCTTAGATTCTATCGCCCGCTCATAGCCCCATTGCTCAAACACAGCACCCACATCGCTAAAACTTATCGCACCTGTTAGCTGGCTCTCGCCACCTTGTTCACGCTTAAGCCATGTGAGTCGTAATTTTTTCTCAGCCCCACCCAGTTTAAGCTTGCGAATCTCGCCCTGTATATTATTAAACGTTAAGCTATTTTTCTTAGATCGTAGCTCTAAGGCTAGATGGCCTAATAAATCTTGGTTTATATAAATTTCTTTGATGGCAATATCAACATTAGGGATATCCGCAGGATTGATATCATCAAACATCGAGGCCTTTAATTGATAAAATTCCGTCGCTTTATTTTCATCTATAGCCTCATCGCGTTTTTCACTCTCGGCGGTCGATAGATGTACGGTTTGCAAATTAAGCTGTATGGCTTTATTGCCTGCAACTGGAAACGCAATGGCACCGGTAATTTTATCGCTAACCACATCTAACACCCAGGCTTGCTGTTGTTGCTGCACATTGACCAGCCCTGACTCTACCGCCAAGCCATAAACATCGACGTGGTTAAGCTGCAGGTTTTCTACTCGTAATGGCAGGCTATGAGTAGGGGGTTTAATTGTTACTTTTTTTGTTTTTTTATTGGCCGCTAATTTATCCAGCTCAGCACTGTTGGCGAAATAACGCTGCAAAGCCTGCTGCACCTCTTGCGCAGCTACGTGCTCCACCATTCCGGTAATTACAAACTCGTCATCAGGCACAGGCTCATCACCGCTAGGGTTAAACACCAAATTACCGCCACTCACGCCTTGCTCGGTTAAGCGTAAATGGCTGCTAAGCGTTTTATCCAGCGTCATGGTTAGCAGCGTTTGTTCGCCACCTAAAGGTATGCTCAGAGCAAAAGCCGCGACCTCATCAGAGGACTTTTTATAGGGCGGCGGTAAATCTATAGCCACACCCTTTAAATCAGACACTAGGGTTAACTGATCATGTTCTGAATTAACCCGCACCTCAGCCTGCACCTGGGTTTGGCCACTAAAATAGGTCATGCCAGCAAACTGTGCCCAGTCCTCTACATCATCCACATGCAACTGGCCGTCCACATTCACCACGACTGAGTGGTCAGCGGCCTGGGCTATTTTTACTGTCGCTTTTTTATTAAACAACAAACCTTGCAAGCCGGTAGACGTCACCCCCTTGGTAGAGGAATATTCAAACGGGCCGTAAAAATCTTTTAGGCTTAGGCGATAATCGGATAGGCGCAAATCGCCCGCCCGTATATAGGCCGCAAAATCTACCTGTACCGGCTGTTCGCTTTGCGACGCTATGGGCACCCCCAAGGTTAAATGGGCGCTCATATCACCGCTAAGCTGCCAGTCGACAAAGGTATCGCCAACGATCTCACGCAAGTTGCCGGTATTCACTACGGCTAATCCCTGCCCAGCATCACCTTGTAACTGTGTCGCCACACTTAACCAAGGGTCGCCATTAGGCTGTGGAGTCACGGTGACGCGGGTATCATGCAAGGCAATGCCGCTGGCTATAGCGCTGGCGCTGTAAACATCGACATCGCCATCATCCACAAAAACCTGTGCTTGTATACTATTTAGCGCAGGCCAACCCGGCTGATAATCCAACTCACCATTGGCGACATCAAGAAATAATTGCACACTGCGCTCTTGCGCGCTGTCTTTAGCTAGAGAGCCGTTATAAATAAAACCGCCCTGGGTAATATCGCCGCCCTGTATGCTGCTATCCAACCACGCTAATAAATCTTCACTCAGCACCGCGGGTATGAATTTATCGCGATTGCTGGCCGGGGTATTAGTTAAACCCACCGCTAAAAACATAGTGGCATCCCCGGCATCTTGCTGCCGGGGAAACCGCAAGGCCAACTGCGCTACCGCCGGACCATACTCGGCTCTAACATCTATCACCCCGCTATCAACATAGATGGCTTCTGGCTCTATGCGCCAAGCCACTTTGGCCTTGGCTATATCAAAGTGCAGGCTGTTGTCATAAATACCTGGAAAGCTAATATCGAAAGGCTCACTGCTTAGGGTAACCGCACCCGCGCTTTCACTCAGCTCTAAATAGCCGCTGATATTGCTCGCCGCTGGCGCACCGTGCCACGCCGCTATAGCTACCGCATCTAACTCGGCCAATAGCGTATATTGGCCGCTAAAATCGATGGCGTCGGCGCTGGGGCCTCGGCCTATATTGACGTTAATATGGCGCAAACTGCCCTTGGGGGACAACGTCGTCAAGGCTTGCTGTGCCGCTTCGGGTAAAACCTTAAGGCTTAATAACTTATTGCTAAGCTGCTCCGCATTAAGCTCTGATAAATCAATGATTAATGCATCGGCACTTAAGGTTGCCATGCTATGTTCTATCGCTATGCTCTGCCCTTGCCATTCGCCTGCGATACTAGGCAGCCACAGCTGCCATTCATCCTGCAGATTTTTTTCGGCCCTAAAATCTAGAGAGAAATCTTTTAAGATGGGGATTAACTGCTCATTAATACTACCTATATCGAATAACGGCGTACTGATATTACCCTGCAAGGCAATGACGCGGTCCGGTTGCCAGTCCAACCAGATGGTGCTATCCACAGTGAGCTGTTTAGGCTTAAGGCCAAAGCTATGCAGTACTGGCAATTGCTCTACCAAATCCACCGCAGCAAATTTTAAATAGCCCTGTGCGGTAAAATCGTCATCCCTAGGGTCACCCAAGGTTTCTACTAGCAGTGTTATAGGCTCGTCTTCTACCACATCACTTTCGTCGTAGTGCTGTGCATCTTGCAAATTAGCTTGCAAGTGTATGCGCCTAAAGCCTTGGTGGTGCCTAAGAATTAATTCGCCGGTATAGAGCTTGGTCTGCTTATCGCTGTAGTACTGTAACTCTATATGGCTGTTAAAAAATTCTAGCCTATCGATAGCCAAAATAGCATCTAGCAACTGATCTACATCCAGTGCGCTATTATTATCGGCCAAGGCATAATCAAAACCTGCCAACGACCATTTGCCCGGTGATTTTTCTTCAAGACGCGTCGTTAAACCATCCAGGGAAACGCTGTCTATTAAAAAGCGCCTATGCCACAGCGACTGTAAAGGGTTTACTTTGAAATTAGCTTGCGGGATTTTCAGTAGCGCTTGCTGATTCGCGCCGTGCAAGACTATGTCGTTAAAGGAAAGGATAAATGACAGCTTAGACCAGCTTCCTGAAATACTACCCACTTCTACCGGTAAACCGGTATATTCTACAAAATAACCTACCAGTACACGCTGGTATTTTTCTACATAATCTATGTAGTAACGTCCCAGGCTGGCATAGCTGGCCACCAGCAACAAGGCTGTGAGCAGAATAAGCTTGACCGTGCGCCTACACCAGGTTGTGCATTGCTTTATCATGCTGTTAAGCCTGGCACCGTTGAAGGTTATACTTGTTTAACAATTATGGATTCCTTGTCGCTCACGCAATGCTGCGGCTATTATAATAAAATAACATCGAACTGCTCTTGGCTATACATAATTTCCACTTGAAAACGTATGGTTTTGCCTATGAACTCTTCTAGGTCGGCAACACTGGCCGACTCCTCATCTAACAACCTATCGACCACCTCCTGTGAGGCCAGCACCAATAAGGCATCGTTCTCGTAAGCTCTGGCTTCGCGTAATATCTCTCTAAAAATTTCGTAGCAAATAGTCTCTGCTGTTTTAACAGACCCCCTACCTTGGCATACCGGGCAAGCTTCACATAACACATGCTCTAAGCTTTCGCGGGTACGCTTGCGGGTCATTTCCACCAAACCCAATTCCGATACGCCGGTAATAGTCGTTTTGGCGTGATCATTGGCCATGGCTTTATCTAAGGCTCTATGTACTTGCCGTTTGTGTTCAGCATCTTTCATATCGATAAAATCAATAATGATAATACCGCCTAGATTGCGTATTTTTAGTTGCCGGGCCAGCGTCGTGGCCGCCTCTAGGTTGGTTTTGTAAATCGTTTCTTCTTGATTTCTATGGCCGACAAAAGCACCGGTGTTAACATCTATGGTGGTCATGGCTTCGGTTTGATCGAAAATTAAATAGCCGCCGGATTTTAACTCTACCTTGCGGCCCAGCGATTTTTGCATTTCATCTTCTATGCCATACAAATCAAATATGGGTCGTGGGCCGGGATAATACTCTACCCGCGGACCTATCTCGGGTATGTACTCGTCGGTAAATGCCTTAACGGTTTCGTAGGTTTCGCGCGAGTCTATACGAATTTTTTCTACTTCTGGCCGTATCAAGTCGCGCATGGTGCGCATATGCAAAGGTAGGTCTTCATAGATGATAGAAGGCGCTTTGCGCTCTTTCATTTTGCCTTCTAAAGCGGCCCATAAGCGTTTAAAAAAACGTATATCGGCGTGCAACTCTTCTTCTTGTGCACCTTCCGCAGCGGTGCGAATAATAAAGCCGCCTAAACCAGCCACCTCTTCTTCGGCTATGGCTTTTTCTACCAACTCACGCAGGCGGCTGCGTTCATCTTCATCGTCTATGCGCTGAGAGATCCCTAAGTGGCTAGTGCCTGGCATAAAGACTAGGTAACGAGAAGGCACCGACAAACGGGTGGTTAACCGCGCACCCTTGGTACCCATAGGATCTTTAATGACTTGGGTAACAATGGCCTGGCCTTCGCGCAACAGGCTACGTATGTCTGGGGCATCGCTATTGCGACGCTCGCCGTCTTTATTATCCAGAGCAATATCTGAGGCGTGTATAAAACTGGCGCGCTCTAAGCCTATATCGACAAAGGCGGCCTGCATACCCGGTAGTACGCGCACAACTTTACCTTTGTAAATATTACCGACTATGCCCTTGGAAGTAGCGCGTTCTATATAGACTTCTTGCAACATGCCGTTTTCAACCACGGCGACGCGGGTTTCCATGGGAGTTAGGTTGATCAGTATTTCTTCGCTCATGGCTTTACTACTTTTATATCCGTGGGTAGGGCTTGCAGCAATTGGTAGGTTTCTTGTAACGGTAAACCCATAACCCCTGAGTAACTGCCCCGTATCTGTTCTATAAACACCGCGGCAAAACCCTGTATGCCATAGCCACCAGCTTTATCATAGGGTTCATCGCCCGCTATGTAGCACTCGATTTCGGCTTCGTTAATAGGCCGAAAGTTTACCGCGGTAGTGTTTAAAGCCGTTAACTGCTGTTGCTGATAGACCACACTAACACTTGTTAGCACCTGATGCTGACGGCCCGATAATAGCTGCAACATGCGCCTGGCCTCCGCTCGGCTGGCAGGCTTGCCTAACAGCTGCTGGTCTATCACCACCACCGTATCTGAACCTATTACCGGTAAGGCCGGTTGTTGGCTAGCACTGCGCTGCTGCCATACCGTTTGCGCTTTCGCTAAAGACAAACGCTGCACATAGTCGGCGGGTAGCTCATTGGCGACGGCAGTCTCATCTATATCGGCACTCTGCACTATAAAGTCGACATGAATTTGTTGTAACAGTTCAGCGCGACGCGGTGACTGCGAGGCTAAAACACACTGTATAGTTGTGGACATGATAGAGATACACCTAATAAAAACACACTAGCCCACGCTTAGCTCACGTAAAAATAACGCCGACAAAAACGCAGCAAAGCCGATAACCATGGCCACAACAGCGCGCTGACTAAGGCTGGTAATAAAAATAGCAGAGTGGGGGAGATTACGCCTATCAGGGTTTGCACCCAGTGCCCTATTAGTTGATGCACCCCCACCAATACAAACAGCACTCCCGCTTGCTGCCATGGCGTATACATGCGCATACGTTGATAAAGCACTAAAGCGGCATAGGTAATTACCGCCAAGGCAAAGGCGTTTTGCCCCAAGGGTGTGCCTTCGATAACATCCAGTACCAAACCTGACAACCAGGCCACACCTAAACCGACTCGTTCGGGTAGGGCGATCACCCAGTAGATTAACACCATGGCCAACCATTCTGGCCTGCCCCATTGCGCCCAAAAAGGCATAGGGGTAATGCTAAGCACTAGCGCTATCACTATGCTGGTCACTATTACCCACGTACCATTGGCGCGTTGCTGCATCATGGTATTAGCCTTGGGGGTTTTTGCGGTTAAATACCAGCAAAACATAGCGGCTGCGGTCTAGCTGGGCATTAGGCTTGGCACGCACGGTGGCAAAAGGCAGGCCCGGATCTATGCTCACTTCGGACACGATCGCCACCGGATAACCAAAGGGAAAGCGCCCGCCCAGCCCTGAACTGACTAATAAATCCCCTACGCGTATATCGGTGGTAGCCGACACATGGCGTAAGGTCAGCTCATGTAACAACCCCACACCTTCAGCTATGCTGCGTACACCGTTACGATTAACCTGCACCGGTATGGCATGGGTGGCGTCGGTAATCATCATCACCCGGCTTTGTTTAGGCCCTACCTCTACTATCTGACCCATTAAGCCCAGCGCATCGATTACCGGCTGACCTACATAAAGTTGATCAGCACTGCCTTTATTAATAATAATTTCATGATGCAGTGGGCTGGAAGATACCCCGATTAACTCGGCGACTAACACGGTGTCATCCAACAGCGCTGCAGAATTGAGCAAGGCACGCAGGCGCACATTTTCAGCCTCTAACGAGGCTAACTTTTGCACCTGTGCTTTTAATAATAAGGCTTCAGTGTTGAGCCTGCGATTATCTCTACGCAGCGTTTTGCGGCTAACAACATTGTCATCCACCCACAAGCCCAATCTATCGGGCATATCAGTCACCCAATAAAAAGGCGCAGCCACTACACTCAAGGAAGACTCTAGGGATTGAAACCACTGATAGCGCTGGCCGGCAAAAATAAAGGCAAACGCCAGCAGGCTAAGTAGTAATAGCCTGGCGCCTACAGATGGGCCTTTAACAAAAAGCGGTTTGATAGCTGTTCCCCGTTATTGGACGACGCCTATACAATAAGAGGCCTGAGTACTGTTTATTCAGTCGAAAGCAAATCGATATTATGTTTATCAATAATCTCTAAGGCTTTACCGCCGCCCCTAGCCACACAGGTTAAAGGATCTTCAGCGACAATAACCGGTAGCCCGGTCTCATCAGAAATCAGCTTGTCGATATCACGCAATAAGGCACCACCACCGGTTAGCACGATGCCAGTCTCGGCAATGTCAGCGGCTAATTCAGGCGGCGCTTGTTCCAGCGCGCGCTTAACCGCTTGCACTATGGCTGCCAAGGGCTCTTGCAGCGCCTCTAACACCTCATCACTGTTAAGGGTAAAGCTACGTGGCACCCCCTCAGCGAGGTTGCGGCCACGCACATCTATCTCACGCAGCTCACTGTCTTTATGAGCGCAGGCAATCTCTTGTTTGATCCGTTCGGCTGTAGCATCACCAATTAAGCTGCCATAGGCACGGCGCACATGTGAGACTATAGCCTCATCAAAACGGTCACCGCCTACCCGCACCGAGTCGGAATAGACCACGCCGTTTAAAGATATAATAGCGATTTCAGTGGTGCCGCCACCTATATCCACCACCATGGAACCGATGGCTTCTTCTACCGACAAGCCCGCACCTATAGCCGCCGCCATAGGCTCTTCTATTAAGCGTACCTCTCTGGCACCAGCACTCAACGCCGACTCGCGGATAGCGCGACGCTCAACCTGGGTAGATTTGCAGGGCACACAAATTAACACCCTAGGGCTGGGGCGCACCAAGGAGTTTTGGTGCACCTTAGAGATAAAATGCTGCAGCATTTTTTCGGTAACCTGAAAGTCGGCTATAACACCGTCTTTTAAAGGGCGTATGGCGGTAATATTACCGGGGGTTCGACCCAGCATACGCTTGGCATCGGTGCCCACCGCCTCTATCGTTTTATGGCCATTGTGCATGCGTATTGCTACTACCGAAGGCTCATCTAGCACTATGCCTTCGCCGCGCACATATATTAGGGTATTGGCGGTTCCCAAATCGATAGATAAATCGTTTGAAAACAAACCTCTTAATCGTTTAAACATTCGAGCCTCTGTTGTTATATCAGGGGGCTTTTTGGGGCTTCGATGTAGCCTTTCCCACCAACGTCTGTCAGCTATTGTGATTAACACCTAATGAAAATGGCACTAATCATAAAGTCTTGCAATAAATTGGCCACTCTATCAACGCCGGGGATTCAGAGCAAGGCAGAAATGTGGTAACTTTAGCGTTTATAATGACTTATCAAATTGGGTCACAGTTCAGCTACCGTTTAACAGCCGTTTTACCACAGCCAGAACAGCCAATCAGCGGTCATCGTTTATTCTATTTACCCCTAATGAGGCTACAACACCATGTCAGTAGAGCAAACTGATATAGAAAAAATCGCCAAGCTTTCACGCATACGTATAGATGCCAGTGAAATGGAAGAGGTAGCCTCGCGGCTTAATGACATACTGGCCATGGTAGACACCATGCAAGCGGTAGACACCAGCGGCATAGAACCCATGCATAACCCCTTGGATGCCACCCAGCGCTTAAGAGCCGACATAGTCACCGCAACCGACCAACGTGAGCTGCTGCAACAAAATGCACCCGCCGTTGAACAAGGCCTATTTTTAGTGCCGAAAGTGATTGAGTAGCCTAGCCACACTGAACTGGCTTCATCACTACACAGACTTATAAAGATTCTACACATAAGGACCACCCGGTCATGCATCAACTCACCATCGCCGAATTATTAAAAGGCTTAGACAGCAAAGCCTTTTCCAGCGTAGAGCTAACCCAGCACTACCTAGACCGCATCAAGCAATTAGACGGTAACTACAATAGCTACATCACCGTGACCGCCGAGCAAGCACTGGCGCAGGCACAGGCTGCCGACCAAGCACGCAGCCAAGGCAACGCCGGTTTATTAAGCGGCATACCCATAGCCCACAAAGATATATTTTGCACCAAGGGCGTTAAAACCAGCTGCGGCTCAAAAATGCTGGATAACTTTATCGCCCCTTACGACGCCACCGTGGTAGAAAAACTGCAACAGGCGGGCGTGGTGTCATTGGGTAAAACCAATATGGACGAGTTTGCCATGGGCTCCTCTAACGAGAGCAGCTTTTACGGCCCGGTTAAAAACCCTTGGGATACCAACACCGTACCCGGCGGCTCATCGGGTGGTTCGGCCGCCGCAGTGGCTGCACACTTAGCCGTGGCTGCCACCGGCACCGATACCGGCGGCTCTATACGCCAACCCGCCGCCCTGTGTGGTATTACCGGCATTAAACCTACCTATGGTAGGGTGTCGCGCTTTGGCATGGTCGCCTTCGCCTCCAGCCTAGACCAAGCCGGCCCCATGACCCGCAATGCCGAAGACGCCGCCCTATTAATGAATGTAATGGCCGGGCTAGACGAAAAAGATTCCACCAGCGCCGAGCAAGCGGTGCCCGACTACAGCGCCGACCTCAACAAAGATTTAAGCGGATTACGCATAGGCCTGCCGAAAGAATTTTTTGGCGCCGGTTTAAATGCCGACATAGAAAAAAGCGTGCAAGCCGCCATTAAAGAATATGAAGCACTGGGCGCCACCGTAAAAGAAATCAGCCTACCTCACACTGAGTTAGCGGTACCCTGCTATTACATCATCGCCCCGTCAGAAGCCTCGGCCAACCTGTCGCGCTTTGATGGCGTGCGCTACGGCCACCGCTGTGAAGATCCAGAAGACCTATACGACCTCTACACCCGCAGCCGTGCCGAAGGCTTTGGTGACGAAGTGAAGCGTCGCATATTAGTCGGCACCTACGCTTTATCGGCAGGGTTTTATGATGCCTATTACAAAAAAGCACAACAAATACGCCGCTTGATTAAAAATGATTTCGTCAACGCCTTTAACGAGGTCGATATTATCATGGGGCCTACCACCCCCAACCCGGCATTTAATTTGGGTGAGAAATCTAACGACCCCGTCACCATGTACCTAGAAGACATCTACACCCTTTCCGTTAACCTCGCCGGATTGCCGGGCATGTCTATACCTGCAGGCTTTGCCGGTAACAAGCCCACCGGCCTACAGCTAATCGGTAATTACTTTGATGAAGCACGCCTGCTGAATGCCGCGCATCGCTTTCAACAAGCCACCGACTGGCACCTACAAACGCCCACCGGCATTTAAAAGATTAAGAGGTTTACGCAAAGATGGAATGGGAAACAGTTATAGGCCTGGAAGTACACGTACAACTGGCCACAAAATCGAAAATATTTTCCGGCTCTAGCACCGCCTTTGGTGCCGCCCCTAATACACAAGCCAGCGCCATAGACTTAGCGCTGCCCGGCACTTTACCGGTCATTAACGAACAGGCTATGCACTACGCCATTATGTTTGGCTTGGCCATAGGTGCCGACATTAACCAGCGTTCGATTTTTGATAGAAAAAATTATTTTTACCCCGACTTACCCAAGGGCTATCAAACCACGCAAATGGATGAGCCTATCGTGGGCGCCGGTACCGTAGAGATACAACTACCCGACGGCAGCCACAAAACCATACGCATACACCACGCCCATTTAGAAGAAGATGCGGGCAAGTCAGTGCACGATTTATTTGCCAGCCAATCAGGTATAGATTTAAACCGCGCCGGTACGCCGTTAATAGAGATCGTCTCTGAGCCCGATATGCGCACCTCCGACGAAGCGATAGCCTTTGCCAAAAAGCTACACTCTATCGTCACCTCGCTAGGCATTTCTGATGGTGATATGTCACAGGGCTCTATGCGCTTTGATGTTAACGTATCTATACGCCCCAAAGGCGAAGAAAAATTAGGTACCCGCACCGAAACCAAAAACCTTAACTCCTTCCGCTTTATGGAGCAGGCCATACACAAAGAAGTCGCGCGCCAAATTGATTTACTGGAATACGGCGAAGTGGTACTACAGGAAACTCGACTCTACAATGCCGACACCGGCGAAGCGCGCTCTATGCGCAGCAAAGAGGAAGCCAACGACTACCGCTACTTCCCCTGCCCTGATTTATTGCCTATAGAAATTAGCAGCGAAACTATAGAAGCTATACGCGCGAAACTACCCGAGCTACCTGACGCCCGCCAAGCGCGCTTTGTCGCCAGCTATGGCCTATCCGACTACGATGCCAGCCTATTAGGTGACGAACGCGATACCGCTGAATATTTTGAAAGTGTTACCCAACACTGCGGCGACGCCAAACTAGCCGCCAACTGGATTAGCGGCGAGCTGTCGGCCAAGCTCAATAACGCAGAGCTAAGCATAGCCAACAGCCCGGTTAATGCCGAAGCCTTAGCGGGCTTAATTAATCGCATTAAAGACAACAGCATCTCAGGCAAAATCGCCAAGCAAGTATTTGAAGCCATGTGGCAAGGTGAAGGCTCTGCCGATGAAATTATTGATAAACAAGGCTTGAAACAAGTTTCTGATACTGGCGCTTTAGAAAAGATTGTTGATGAAGTACTAGCCAGCAACCCTGATGGCGTCGCGCAATATAAAGAAGCCGACGACAAAAAACGTAAAAAGTTATTAGGCGGTTTTATGGGCCCCATTATGAAAGCCAGTAAAGGCCAAGCCAACCCCGGCATGGTTAATCAGATACTGGCGAAAAAGCTTAATCAATAACCGCATGATCTGTGGAGAAAGGGCGGTAGCTGACCCAAAGCTGCCCTTTGCTTCCAAAAGAATGACTTTCTCCATGCGGACACTTATCAGTAAACAAGCCGATGTATAGAGATGGCTCAGCGACATAGCTCGCCCTTGCTTGTGAGTAAAGCCTGATAAGCTGAGTAAAATGAAGTAACGTAAGGACCTGTTTCATAGTACACATCCCTGTGCACCACCCTTCGGGCAGCCTTAGGCTGTGTAAATCGGCTTTCCTACCGATTTATAATGAGCCACGCATGGCCGGAAAGCTTGCCCCGCGAGCGCAGCGAGCGCTTTGGGTACAGGATGTCTGGCGGTAAAGTGTTTACCTACTCACCCAACCACTGTAATTGCAAACCAACATATAAAGGCCTAAGTCATGAGCGACAAAGATCATCGTAAGCATTCCTCTATCGTTGTTGATGGTGTTGAGCAAGCCCCAAGCCGCGCTATGTTGAGAGCGGTGGGTTTTAAGGATGACGATTTTAACAAGCCTCAGGTGGGCGTAGCTTCCACTTGGAGTATGGTGACGCCCTGCAATATGCATATTAATGCCTTAGCGGATGAGGTTGGCATAGGCGTTAATGAAGCGGGTGGTAAGAGTGTGATTTACAACACTATTACTATCTCCGATGGTATTTCCATGGGCACAGAAGGCATGAAATACTCCCTGGTCTCTCGAGAAGTGATTGCCGACTCCATTGAGTCGGTTTCAGGCTGTATGGGCCACGACGCTATCATCGCCATTGGTGGCTGTGACAAGAATATGCCGGGCTGCTTGATCGGTATGGCACGACTCAATCGCCCGTCCATCTTTGTTTATGGTGGGACTATTCAGCCGGGAAAAAATCGCACGGATATCATTTCGGTGTTTGAGGCCGTGGGTGGTCACGCCAACGGCTCCGTGTCCGATATAGAGTTAAAAACCATTGAAGAAACGGCGATTCCAGGCCC
The DNA here is from genome assembly GCF_000373485.1 of Dasania marina DSM 21967. Classification (NCBI taxonomy): domain Bacteria; kingdom Pseudomonadati; phylum Pseudomonadota; class Gammaproteobacteria; order Cellvibrionales; family Spongiibacteraceae; genus Dasania; species Dasania marina. Next base: position 4,840 of record NZ_KB891579.1, on the reverse strand, counting down.
CGGATCCTGTGGCGGCATGTATACGGCGAATACTATGGCTGCCGCGATTGAAGCGCTGGGTATGAGTTTACCCAACAGCTCTGCACAAGACGCCATCTCCGAGCACAAAATGAGCGACTGCCATCGAGCAGGCGCCGCGGTGATGAACCTACTTAGGCATGATATCAAGCCCTCCGATATCATGACCAAGGCGGCCTTTGAGAATGCCATTAAGGTGGTGATTACCTTGGGCGGTTCGACTAACGCCGTGTTACATCTATTGGCCATGGCGCATAGCATCAACGTCGATCTTTGTTTGGATGACTTTGTTCGAATTGGTAACGACACCCCGATGCTGGCGGACTTAAGGCCCAGTGGGCGATTCCTAATGTCGGAGCTGATTGCCATCGGCGGCATCCAACCGCTGATGAAAATGCTCTTAGATACAGGCCACTTACAGGGTGACTGCCTAACGGTCACCGGCAAAACCGTGGCAGAAAACCTCGCCGATGTTAAGCCCTACCCAGAAAACCAAGAGATTATTCGCCCACTCTCAAACCCCATCAAAAAAGATAGCCATCTTGTTGTGCTTAGGGGCAATCTTGCTCCCGAAGGTGCTGTCGCCAAGATCACCGGCAAAGAGGGCTTGAGTTTCACGGGTACGGCACGCGTATTCCATTCGGAAGAGGAGACGCTTAAAAGTATCTTAGATGGAACCGTCGTCAAAAACGATGTTCTGGTGATTCGTTATGAAGGCCCTAAAGGAGGGCCAGGCATGCGGGAAATGTTAAGCCCCACCTCCGCCATTATGGGAAAAGGGCTAGGGGCAGAGGTTGCGTTAATTACCGACGGCCGTTTTTCCGGAGGTAGTCATGGTTTTGTGGTTGGCCATATTACTCCCGAAGCCTATGAAGGCGGGTCGCTGGCTATTGTTGAAGACGGCGATGAAATTACCATTGACGCGACAACAAGAGAATTGAATCTCAATATTTCTGATGACGAGATCAAACAGCGTTTAGCCAAATGGAGCAAACCAGCACCCCGTTACACAAGAGGAGTTTTGGCAAAATATGCAAAAACGGTAAGCTCAGCATCTGAAGGCGCGGTGACGGATAAAGACCTATAGGCCATTAATAGAGGTGCCCTTACGTATGCCGATCAAACCACGCCAGGCCGCTCTTGATGAGATAGAAAGAGTCACCCTTGAGCATTACGAGAGTAACGCAGAGTCCTTTTGGTTGGGGACGAGAGACCATGATGTCAGCCAAAATATTGCAGCTTTTTTGCAAGCGCTACCCCAAGATACCGCACTGGATATCTTGGACTTCGGTTGCGGCCCTGGACGAGATCTTCACACGTTTAAAGCTTTAGGCCACAGGCCCACCGGGCTAGACGGCAGTAAAGCATTTTGCCAAATGGCGCATCAATATAGCGGCTGCCCCATCCTGCATAAGCAATTTCTAAGCCTTGAGCTTGAGGAAAACCATTTCGACGGTATCTTTGCCAACGCGTCCTTGTTTCACGTACCCAGCCAGGAACTTCCCAGAGTTTTAGGGCAATTACACGCCGCTTTACGACCTGGTGGTATTTTATTTTCATCGAATCCAAGAGGAAGTGCTGAAGGGTGGCAAGGTCAGCGCTATGGCCATTACATGGAACTCGAAACCATCAGAGCCTACCTCCATCAATCCGGTTTTGAAATAATAGACCACTACTACCGCCCTAGCGGCATGCCAAGAGAGCAGCAGCCTTGGCTGGCTATTGTTAGCCAGCGACAGAATGCCAAGCTCTAGAGAAGGTAAGTGGGGCCAGATAAGGCTTATTGGATATTTCTCATAAAGTCAGTACTTTTAGTTTTATTTGACCCTGTAGAATCTTGTAAAATCAGTACTTTTAGTTTCATCTGACCCCGTAGAATCCTAATTGGAAAATAACAATGACCGAACGTTTTCAACCGAAAGAGTCTGAGCTTAGTGACTCAGTGGGGCCTGCTACTTTACCCGAACTCGAAGCAATCGCTGAAGCTAAGAATCTGCATCTGCAAAAAGTGACTTGGGTTCACCATTGGACGCACAACTTATTCAGCTTTCGTGTTGAACGGCCGCCTAGCCTCCGTTTCCGATCTGGCGAGTTTTTGATGATTGGCCTGAAAGACGGTGACAGGCCTTTATTAAGAGCCTATTCGATTGCCAGCCCGAGTTGGGAGGACCACCTTGAATTTTTCTCTGTGAAGGTACCCGAGGGGCCGCTGACATCAAGGCTGCAACACTTGGAGGTTGATGATTATATTTTTCTCAGTAAAAAGCCTGTAGGAACGCTGATAATAGACGCGCTAAAGCCTGGCAAACGATTGTTCTTAGTGGCCACCGGTACTGGATTAGCTCCTTTCCTCTCAGTGTTACGGGATCCCGAGACACACGAAAAATTTGAGGAAATCATTATCACGCATACGGTTCGAGAAGAGGAGGAGCTTGCCTACCACGAATTTCTGGATACTGAAATCCACGATGACGATATTTTTGGTAAATTGCTGAAGGATCGCTTCACGTACTACCCAACAGTGACTAAAGGTGAGTTCCGAACAAAGGGCCGGATAACAAATCGAATTCGCTCCGGTGACTTCGCAGAGGATATCGACCTTATCGATAATCGCTTTAACCCTGAGATTGATCGAGTCATGGTTTGTGGTTCCATGGCCTTCAATAAGGAAATGGCCGCGATGCTGGCAGAGCACGGCCTGGTAGAAGGCCACAATAATGATCCTGGCACTTTCGTTGTAGAGCGGGCCTTTGTCGGGTGATGCACCCGTTACACTCATGAGGCGATCAGCTATCTTTAGAGTGCTCTTATTAATTTTCTTAGGCGTTTTTTTGTAGGCGGCGGGGTAAGTGGCAGGTAAGTGGGGTCAGATAACAGGTAAGTGGGGTCAGATAAGACTTATTGGATATTTCTCATAAAATTAGTACTTTTAGTTTCATCTGACCCCGTAGAATCCTGCTGATTTTACAGTAAAAAATAATTGGGATCATAGCGAGGTAAAAGAGTGGTTTCATAAAACATTTAGGCGGTATGAAAATGAATAGTAAGTTTCTTTGTTTAATTGTGGCTGCGCTTATAAGTAATGGAGTATTAAGTAATGAGACAAAAGTGTGCGTGGATAATTTAGAAAAAAAGTATGGGAACGAAACTGGTGAGCAGTTCATTAAATCTCTTGAGTCTGAAAGCTTCGGTTGTGATGTATCTTCGGAAGAATTTAAGATGTATAAGATTTTTGGGCTTATTAAATCTGGTAATGTAAGTGATGCAAGAAAATATTTTGATAAATTAGATCTGATAAAGAGTGATAGTCCTCATGAGGTAAAAGTTTTATACCACTATATGAATCTAGAGCTTAAATATGTGGACGCGGTTAATAATCATAAATATACGAAAGATATATGGGGTGATATAAAAAAATAAGCTTTAATTCTTGATGGGCTAAGAGATGCACCTTATTCATACTTGCTAAAACTGGGGGAGGCGAATATCTATTTGAATGAACTGGAAGAGGCCGAAGTTACAGTGCGGAAAGCTGTGAAAATAATGGTAAATTTAACGCGTGAAGATAGGGCAAAATTGCTATCAATAATCTCAATGCTTTATTATTTCATTAATGATCCTGAACAAGCAATATTTTATGCTGGTGAAGCCCAAAAATATGCACCAATTCACGGGAGTCCGGGAGTTATGTCGACATTGGCTGGCGCGTTTATGCAGTTTGAAATGTATGAGAAAGCAAGAGAGATTTTATTGAAAGTTATAGAGGTCAATAAAGATGCTCCGAAGCATCCATATTATCTGCAGATGTATAATGCACTAATGGAAAAAGATCTTACCAGAGGGCATATTTAAAAGCACTCAGGAATGAGGGTCTACCATTGTTTTTTGTAGGTGACGGTCCACTTTACGTTCACAGCAGGCCGTATAAGCCTGCCCTACCACAACTTAACTCTGAACCGAATGGCNCTTACTTAAGCAAAAAGTGTGAGTCATACCCAAAGCACTCGCTACGCTCACGGGGCAGGCCCTTCCGGCCTCCGAGCCGGAATCCAGCTGTTAAATATGGATACCGGCTTACGCCGGTATGACAAAGCAATGAAGAAATATGGCTTAAATAAGTGTCATTCAACTCTGAACCCTCTAATCTATAGACTAGGGACTAGGGACTAGGGACTAGGGACTCTAAACTACCCCCTACCCTTAGTAATCCTTTCACGAGCTTCCTGCTTACTTTTCTCACTCTTGGCCAATAAAACATACGCCGCACCCACACCGCCATGTTGCGGCAGGGCACTGCAAAATGCCTGCACTTCGGTTAATGTTGGCAGCCAATTGTTTACATAGCTTTTCAGCTTGGCCTGTGCGGCCTTATTGCTTAGGCCCTTACCGTGGATAATAACCACGGTGCGCAAACCATAGTGGTAGCACTGCTTAATAAAATCGAACACTTCAACCCTAGCTTCTGCAACCGTGAGGCCATGCAGATCCAACCTAGCCTCTTGTTGATACTTACCTTGTTTGAGTTTTTTATAAACACCGTTCTGCACACCCGCGCGNTTGTACTCTATAAAATAATAAGGGTCTAGCAAGCTTATTTGATTGTCACTCAAGGAGTTATGATCAGCGGCAACCGCAGCTTGGGCGGCTACGCGACGGGCGGCTAAAACAGATTGAGCGGTATCATTTTTTTAAGAGTAACTTTGGGCTGACGTTTTAAGGGTTTAACCCCAGCCATCTCCTGCTTAAATAAATCCTCGTCATCGTCCATAGCTCAAACCCTTACTTTCTCAACAGCAACAATTTAAAGGATGGATTGTCAGCT